>JAUCQE010000205.1 GCA_030372865.1 Pyrinomonadaceae bacterium | reverse complement strand
GTTTACCACTCAACTTGTGACCAAGAAACGAAATACATCCGGAACATGCTCGGAGAGCGGGCGTCCGTAGTTCAGATCCCGAACTTTATCGAGCTACCCGAGCTTAAAGAGCGGTCGCAGCAGAGCTATCTACTCTATCTCGGGCGATTAGATCGAAAAAAGGCAATCGATAATCTGCTTCGAGCTCTCAAGCAGTCGAAGGTGTTCGCAGAGTCGAATTTTGTTCTAAAGATCGCCGGGCGAGGGCTACCAGAGTACGAGGAGTATTTAACGCGGCTCACGGCCGATCTTGGCCTAGGTTCAAAGGTCGAGTTTCTCGGACAGATCGGCGGAGACGAAAAACAGCAATTGCTGACTGACGCCTACTTCACGCTGATGCCTTCGCATACAGAAAACTTTGGGAACGTTGTCTTGGAGTCGCTTGCTCAGAACACTCCTGTGCTCGCATCAACGGGGACACCCTGGAGCGAGCTCGAACAGGTAAGGGTCGGAATGTGGGTCGAGAATTCGCCTGCGTCGCTTGCCGCCTCGATAGACAAAATGTTGTCCATCCCGGAGGAGGAGTACGAGGCGATGCGATCTCGGTCTCGCACATTCGTAGAGGAAAGGTACGATATCGAGAGAAATTACCATCACTGGATCGATCTCTATAATCAGCTTTAGTTTTCTAGTTTTTCGAGTACTTCCCTATAGAGCTCTACGTACTCTGATGCGAGGCGCTTAGGGAGAAACCGTCTTACATTCTCAAATCCGCGTGCGACCAGCTTATTTCTTAGTCCCTCGTCTTCCATAACAGATAAGATGCCGCTCCGAATAGACTGAATTTCAAACGGATCGACCAATACCGCGCCATCGCCCGCCACAGAATTCATAGGGGTGATGTCGCTCGTGACGACCGGTTTACCGAGGGCTTGGGCCTCAATGATCGGCATTCCAAAACCTTCGTATGTCGAGCAGAATGAGACTAGATCTGCCCGAAGGTATTCTTCGACAATTTCTGCGTCGGAAAGGTCGGAGCGATTTTCAAGATCGATATTGTGACTTTGGGCAAGCGAACGAACGTGTTCGTCAATCTTCCCAACAATAACAAGCGTGCAGTCGATCCCTTCCAACGCTGCAATTAGACGCGGTATATTCTTGTTCTCTGTTATTCCGATGTGAAGAATTCTCGGCCGTGAACTGTTGAATTCTTTTATACGCTGCTGTCCAAGAAATTCATCTCGGACGGGATTCTCAATTACTCGTATCTTCGAGGGTTCGCATCCGGTGTACTTTACGATCTCCGCTCGTGTCGCCTCAGAGATTGCTGTAATGTAACGAAGTCGCTTGACCGGCAGATCCAGAAGGATCTTCTTCAGAACATATCCGCGGAGTCCACTGCGATCATGAACGAATCGGAGGTCGTGGATCGTCAAAACCGTCCGATCTTTCGGCAGCGTAAGCGCGATATAGTGTGACTGGCCGGTTACGTGGTAGATGTCGGCTCTTTTCGGCCGGAACTGCAGCAGATTCCAGAATGTTCCGGATAGTCCGTTTCCAAACGGTAGTTGTTGAAAGAAAGTTTCGAATACGTCGTCGGGGAGGCTCGTCGCTATCTGACGAAATACGCGCTCGATACTAACGAATTCTTGAAATCTCCGTTCGATGAAGAGTACTTTGATCTTTGGCAAGGCTTGATTTGATCTATCGGTTTAGTGCGTTCTGCAATGCGTTCAGCGTGATCGCCGTTGTGCCGACATGCTGGACTACTTCTCCGGCTGCCGCATTTGCGATAATCGCTGATTCTCTCAGTTCTAGGCCTGCAGCTCTCGCGACCGCTAAAGTGGCGATCACCGTATCGCCGGCACCTGTTACGTCATAGGTCTCGACCGATGTGGCCGGGATATGGAACGGCTCCTCCCCAGTGCTAAAAAGGGTCATCCCATGTTCGCCCTGAGTGATGAGCACACTCTGGATGTTGTTTGTTGTCAGGAGCAATTCTCCCGCTCGATTTATTAGGTCGGCGTCCTCTTCGTGTAACCCTGTCGCTTCGGCTGCCTCCTTACGGTTGGGGGTCAAAAGCGTCGCGTTTTTGTACTTGGAGTAATCTTTACCTTTCGGATCAACAAAAACATACGTCGAATGTGCAGCAGAGATCTCGATCATCGCTTCAATGACGGCGTTACTTAGAAACCCCTTCCCGTAGTCGGATAAAATCGCGAGGTCCGCATCCTGAATTGCCTTTTCAAATGCATCAACGATCTTTGCCTCCTCGGCTTCGGTAAGCACCAAACGCTCCTCCTTATCGACGCGAACGACCTGTTGGCCGTGGGCCACGATACGCGTTTTGACGATCGTTTGGCGGCCCTCGAGTCGAACAAGACTCGCAGGGCTGATGCTCCGTTCTATCAAAGAACCTTCAAGCTCCCTCGACTCGCCGTCCGACCCGACCGCCCCAAACAGGATCGGATGAGCGCCGAGTCCGATCACATTAGCGGCGACATTAGCGGCCCCGCCCGGAGCAGTGGTGCTTCCTTGAAGTCGGACGACCGGTACCGGGGCTTCGGGCGATATTCGCGTAACGCTGCCCCACCAATACCGGTCTAGCATAACGTCGCCCGCGATGAGGACGCGGGCGTCTTTGAATCGATCGAAATCTACATTCATTCGTGTTAATTGCGAGCTTCTAACAATGCCGTATCGATAATCTCGCACCAGATATGAGCAACCGTTATATGCGCTTCCTGGATTCGAGCGGTCCGTCGGGACGGTACGATCAGGCAGGCATCTGAAAGCGATGCAAGTTTCTTCCCCTGCTCTCCTGTCATCCCAACGATCTTACATCCCTTTCCGCGGGCTTCCATTACCGCGGCTATCACGTTTGGCGACGTTCCGGACGTGCTTATTGCTATGAGCACGTCGCCCGCGGAAGCAAGTGCTTCAACTTGGCGGGCAAATATGCGCTCGAAACTATAGTCATTCGCAAGTGCAGTTAGGGCCGAAGTGTCAGTGGTCAATGCGATCGCAGGCAGCGCCCGGCGTTCAGTTTCGTAACGTCCAACAAACTCGGCGGCGATGTGCTGTGCATCGGCTGCCGAGCCTCCGTTTCCGCAGATCAAAACCTTACTTCCTGATTTGACTGCGTCAACCAAAATCTGAGCACAGGCATCGATCGAACCGCGACAAGAAACCGATACCGTATCCATAACTGCCAGATGCTCATCTAGCGAGTTGAGCGGGTCGCGAGCGGGTTTCGCATTTGGCGAGTCGGCCGTGGTTTTAAGTTTCTCTATTACAGCTGACGAGGAATATCCGTCGAGCAAGGGCAGTGAATGAACCTCGCCGCCTTTTGCAAGAACAACATCCGCTCCGATTATCTCATGCGGTTTCCAGTCGCCGCCTTTGACGAGCACATCCGGCTGAAGCTCGGCGATCAACGCTGCCGGTGTCGGTTCGTCAAAGATAACGACCTCATCAACCCATTTGATACCGAGAAGTACATCTCGCCGTGCGTCCTCATCAACCACGGGTCGTCCGGGGCCCTTTATCTGCGATACTGACCGATCACTGTTGATCCCCACGATCAATTTTGTGCCGAAGCCTCTTGCCCGCCGCAGGAGGTCAATATGGCCCGGATGGACAATATCAAAACAGCCGTTCGTAAAGACGATCTTCTCCATTTGAACAATTTTCCGCCAGTTTGTCGCTAAAACGATCTGCAGCGGTCAAGCAGCGCGGACAGGTTTATTTCCCTCCGAAATGAAGAATCTCATCAAAATAATTGCAAGCCCAACTACAAAAATCGTACGAATAACTGACGGGAAAATCGTCGCGTAAAACGCCTCGTAGGAAACGACGGTGAGCAGCAAAAAATAGGTGGCCTTTCGCCATATGGACGGGTTTGGCGTCTGGATCAGTCCGGAATATATAAACCGAAGATAGATACCAAGCAGCAGCATACCCAAAGGGACACCGATCGGTCCAAAATTCCTGAGCAAGTCTGCAAACGGCGATATCGCGAATGAGTTTTCACCGTAATTGAAATAAAGGTCGCTATAAGCGCGCGGATCCGACGTCGGCGGCTTGTCCGCCCAAACGAACCGAGGAATAAACGAGGTGTAGAGATCGTTAAGAATATTGTTCTCCAGACCATAACTTGCTTCATACGGAGCAAGCTTTTCGTAGTTCGACACGACGATCGCGACCGAACTTAGGTTTTCAACACGACTTGCCAAGGTCTGCATGCTGTCACCCAAAACGACCAACGGATCTTCGTCGAGAAGATAATCAACTGTTGCAACAACTTGTCCAAAGTAGTCCCCTGCATTAACGCGGGCCTCGGAACCTTTAATGTTGCGGAATGTGGTGCCGTAAACAATTCCAATAAACAGCGCGATGACTGCGAGGACGGAAAATAACGCTGCAATTCGAATTCTGAGTTTCCTTCCTGAATACACAAACGCAAACGCGATCGGAACGAGGCTCAATACCAGGCTGCTCCTGCTCCCCAGTACCGCCATGCGCAACGGAATAAGGGCCAGTAGTACAGTTAGAACGATGTAGTACATCCCCGTCCTTTTGTGGGCTGAGAATATAGACAGCCATAAGAGAACCGTACCGAACGTTAATACGACGAGGAGAAAACTAAGCAGCCCGTCGAACTCCCCGATCGAGATATTCCGCTGAAAACCAAGAAGCCCCTGAAGGAAACCGAATACATTTATGCCGATTCCGATGAATACGAGCACCATGCCCGCCGCCCATAGCCTGTCCGGCTCCCAATTCCATTTTGGGAGCACTTTCTCGGTTTTCTCGGCGAACCATCGGCCGATCGGGAGAAAATACCCTACAGTCAGCCCAATATATCCGACGGAGATATAGATAAGCGTTAGCGGAAAGTTATACCGTGGATCTTCTATAAACGATAAGAAGTACCACTCAACCCCGTCGAATGCCACGATCACACCCCCGATCACAAACGCCGGGAATATGTATGACCATGCAGCGTACGTGAGCGGGTGAAACGGATCGAAACGGCCGGTGAAGTAGAGATAAGCGGTTGGTGCAAGAACTACAACTCCGGTCAGAAACGTCCACGGAAGGACGTAGAAACTCTTATACGTTTCTCCGAGGTCTGAACTGAACCAAAACGCTCCAAATGTTACGAGCAGAACAATGCCCCAAAGGACGATCACCGGCACAAGCGTAACGCCCCTGACGGATCGGTTCTTTTGAATACTTAAAGGCAGTGCCCGCATCTCGAGAATTATACTATTTGCGTTGTGCAACGACTATTCGAATCTCATGACCTATATAGGGTCAATTCGTCCGTCTGGACCACGACCACGTACAACGTCGCTTCGCGATCCTCTACTTGTCCTCATCTCCTAACTTGCACATCGCTATTACCCCATCTGCCATTTGCGGTGCAAAAAAACAACAAAAATCACTGAACCAGTTTCCGATCCGTCGATTGTACGGGCGGTGTTCCGGGCCGATATCGTAGTAGCAAAAATCGTCGAGAACGAAGCCTGCTCGCCCGATAAGCAACTTTATCGTGCTGTAGGAGTAATACGCGACATGGTCAGGATGTACCGGCTCGATAAAGCCGCCCTTGCCGCGAAGGAAGTACTGAATAATACGCGATGCACCGTACGCATTGATAGTTGTGATTAAAAGCCTAGAATCCGGCCTCAAGAACCTCTTCACACCTTTGAGGAACAAACCTGGGTTATTCAAATGCTCGATCATTTCCCCGGCGACAACGACGTCGAATGTGCCGATATCGGCCATTTCTTCCAAACGTTCAAGGTCACCTTGATATAGATTCTTACTTCCGGCCGTTTGCAGGACGTCGATTCCCGCCTGGTCGAAATCAAGTCCGTAGACCTCGCTTGCGCGCCGCTCGATTTCAAAGTGCAGAAGCATGTTCTTATCGATCGCGTCCTGAGTATACGGCCAATTTGTGCAGCCAAGATGAAGCACCCGCCTTCCTTCGCACGCGTCCAAAATATAATCAGTACGTTCAACCAACTTAAATTTCATAATCAACTCGAGCGGGAGCTGTCTCTTATACACATCTGACGCTGCCGACGAGTTCCGAA
>JAUCQE010000204.1 GCA_030372865.1 Pyrinomonadaceae bacterium | reverse complement strand
CGAGATACACAGCGCTGTCTCGTGGGCTCGGAGATGTGTATAAGAGACAGGCGTTGCCGTATGAATCGAAGGCGGATCGCATTCTATGGCGGGTCCTTCGACCCGGTCCATCTCGGACACCTCGCGATCTCCGATCAGCTTGTTGAGATGTTCGGGCTCGATGAGTTTGTTTTCATTCCCGCATTCCACGCTCCGCATAAGCCCGACCGAAAGCCGACTTCGGCTATCCATCGTTATGCAATGCTTGCGATCGCGACAAATGCGACCCCGAGGTCGCACATTTCGACAATGGAGATCGACCTCCCGGCAAAGCCGTATACGATCGAAACGCTTGCCCGGATCCGCGAGCGGCTGCCGAACGACGAGATCTTTTTTGTTATGGGTGCGGATTCGTGGCAGGATATCCGGACCTGGCGTGAGTGGGAAAGCGTCCTGCTCGCCTGCAGCCACATCGTAATGACGCGGCCGGGTTTTGAGATCGCGGCCGACCACGTAACCGATGCGGTGCGTGATCGAATAGTCGATTTGCGGGGCCGATCCGATGGGGTCGAATTTTCTCCTCACGGAGATAAGATAAATTTCACCGACACGGTGAATATGGACCTTTCCGCTACTCGTATCCGCGGCCAAGTAGCTGACGGTATAGACGATTGGCGAACCTCAGTTCCGAAAGAGGTTGCAAAATACATCGAAAAGTACGAACTTTATAAGTAATGGAAGAATTACAGGAAAAAACTCTTAAGCGAGAATCGACGACCATTGAGATCGCCCGGGTGACCATACCCTATGAGGATCTCGATGAGGACGTCCGCCTCGCTATCCATTGTGCCTCCGAGAAGAAGGCGACATCGATCGTCGCTCTCGACCTTCGCGAGATCGCAAGTTTCACGGAGTTCTTTATCATCGCAAGCGGCGGAAACCAGCGGCAGGTCCAGGCGATCGCGGATGAGATCAGCGAGCAGCTCAAGAAGCAGCTCAACCGAAAACCGGTGCGGGTCGAAGGCTACAACTCCGCAGAGTGGGTCCTGATCGACTTCGGCGATTTCATCGTCCACATCTTTGATAAGGACGCCCGCGACTTTTACGATCTCGAGAGATTGTGGCGTGATGCCGGGCGGGTCGAGGTTCCGGAAAACCCGTAGAAACAGGCGGCCGATGAAATTTCGATTTGTTTGGGTCGGCAAGACCCGCGATAAACATTGGAGGGCGTTGCAGGATGAATATCTGCATCGCCTTTCTCATTTTGTGAAATGCGAGATAGCCGAAACGCGCGACTCGGCTCCGCACGAAGGTGCCGAAATCGAAGGCAAACGAATTCTGCAGTTAGTGAATCCTAAATGCCTTGTCGTTCTCCTCGACGTAAAAGGCGAGCAGTTATCTTCTCACGCCCTTGCCGCAAAAGTAGAAAAATGGCAGACGAACGGGGTTAAAGAGGTTGCATTTATTATCGGGGGAGCGACTGGAATATCGCGCGAAGTTGCCGAACGGGCTGATGATAGGTTATCCTTATCGTTTCTGACGTTTACCCATGAGACTGCACGGGTACTCTTGTTAGAACAGCTTTATCGGGCATATTCGATTATTAACGGGTTTCCATACCAAAAATGACAAAAGCGAATTTAAAGAAAATTAAGGAAAAGCTCCTTGCTGAAAGGGACATACTTATCGACAAGCTGAAAGACAACGACCTGTCGATCGATGACTCGGAAACCCCTGATCCCGCTGATCTCGCGGTCAGGAACTACTCAAAGAATGTAATGCTCGCCGTTTCCGAGAACGAAAGCCGTCAGCTCGCACTGATCGACGAAGCACTTCGCAGGATCGAGGACGACGAGTACGGCCTTTGTCAGAATTGCGAAAAAGAGATCACTGAAAAGCGGCTCGAAGCGATTCCCTGGGCACGCTACTGCCTCAGCTGTCAGGAACTGGTCGAGCAGGGCCTTTTGGATGAAGAAGAATAGTTCAGCATCAACTAGCTGATCGAAATTACGGCGACCGGAATGTTGGCGTTTAGCCATCAACTGTCTCTTATACACATCTGACGCTGCCGACGAGTTCCGAACGGTGTAG
>JAUCQE010000203.1 GCA_030372865.1 Pyrinomonadaceae bacterium | reverse complement strand
GGATGGAACGTCGGCATAACTTTCACGCCGAAATAATCGTGGAAATGGCCGCGGAGTTTTGATATCGGCGTCTTGACCTGCAGCAGGTTATGAGCGGCGTGTGCACCGAGAACGACGATGACCCGCGGCTTAATGACACCGATCTCGCGGAGCAAAAACGGCCGGCAGACAGCAGCTTCATCGGGAAACGGCTGGCGGTTGCCGGGCGGGCGGCAGCGGTTGATGTTGCCGATACATACGTCTTCCCTACGTAGCCCGATGCTCTCGATGATCTTCGTCAACAGCTGCCCGGCACGGCCGACGAACGGCACGCCCTGCGCGTCCTCGTCAGCACCCGGAGCCTCGCCAACGAACATCAGTTCTGCTTCGAAATTCCCGGTCGAATGCACGACCTGCGTGCGGCCTGTGTGGAGCGGACACCGAGTACAGTTGCCGATCTCGGCCCTTATCGATTCGATCGTGTCCGCCGTCGCGCGCGCCGGTGTCTCAAGGGGTGAAGTCTGTGTCATTTCTTGTGAGGTTTCGGAAATCTCAGAATTATCTGAAGTTATTGCGATTATCGATTTCGCCGTCTCGTACGACGGCGAGGTCTTCGCGGGCCGCTTAGCCAAAGATGGTAGTGCCGCGATGCGTGACCCCGGAGCGCGCTTCTCGCGAGGTTTCGTTTCCGCTCGTTCCGGAAGTTGAAGGTCCGGCGGCGGTAAGGTCTTTACGCTTTTCGCAAATTCCTGTACCGGAGCGGGCGTGGCGATCCGCGGCCTCTCATCAGGAACCGTGGCCTCAGGTAGCTGCACCTCGAGCATGTCGATGCCGAGTTCCTGCATGTACAGGACCTGTTCGCGCACGTCGGCGATCAGCTTTGAGTATTCGGTCGGTTCAGGCATTCGGGGTTACTTCTTTCGCAATTTCAGCACTTCGTCCAATATCTTATCAGCCATCTCGCGTTTGGACATCAGCGGGAGTTCGGTCTCGCCGAGCCGGCTGATGACGGTGGCGATGTTCGTGTCGGTGTTGAAACCCGCACCTTGCTTCGTAATGTCGTTCGCGACGACGAGATCGAGGCCTTTCTTGCCCATTTTGATCTTGGCGTAGGTGACGACGTCGTTAGTCTCGGCAGCGAAGCCTATTACCAGCTGGCCGTCCTTTCTCCGTTTGGAGACTTCGGAAAGAATGTCAGGAGTTTTCTTTAGTTCGAGCGTCATCGTTTCGATGCCGTCTTTCTTTATCTTAGTCGACGCCGCATGCGCCGGCGCATAATCAGCAACCGCGGCCGCACCGACGAACACTGTCGCCTTGCCGAGTTCCGCCATTACGGCATCGAACATCGCACGTGCCGAGACCGCATCTATGACCCGAATCCCTTCCGGGGGATTCGCCGTTGTCGAGCCGCGGACGATCGTTACCTCTGCACCGCGTTTCCGGGCAGCCTCAGCAACGGCAAAGCCCATCTTTCCCGAAGAATGATTTGAAATGAACCGCACCGGATCGATGGCCTCACGGGTGCCGCCGACGGTGATCAGGAAATGCTCGCCGATGAGATCTTTATTATTCCAGGTTCCAGGTTCCAGATTCTCGCGGGTTTCAGAACCTGGAATTTGGAATGTGGAATCGAGCATGGCGAGTGCCTGCCTGACGATGTTCTCCACGTCTTCCAGCTTTCCGGTCCCGACGGTCTTGCACGCAAGTTCACCCGCGACAGGTTCGACAAAACGGACACCGTCTGTTTTCAATTGCTCGATGTTTCGCTGCGTCGCGGGCTGTTCCCACATCGTAGTGTTCATCGCCGGAGCGATGAGCACCGGAGCGGTGGAGGCGAGATACGTGGACGAAAGGAAATCGTCGGCGATGCCGTTGGCGAACTTTGCGATGATGTTCGCCGTGGCCGGCACGACCAGCAGCAGGTCGATCTCCTGCGAGAAATTTACGTGAGCTATCGGGTCGGGATTCTCCGGATCGTAATCGTCAACGATCACGTACTTATCCGTTAATGCACGGAACGTCAGCGGCTGAATGAACTCAGTTGCGTGCCGGGTCATCGCCACCGAGACATCACAGCCCGCCTTCTGCAAAAGCCGCATCACCTCGATCGCCTTATAAGCCGCGATCCCGCCCGTAACGCCCAGCCCTATCCGATATTTGCTCATTGTTAATATTATGACCGAAGTTGGCCGAATCTTAGAAAGCGCCGTCCGTCAATAAATGCCGTTGCGGCGGGCGGCATTTCAACGAAGTGTGCGAAGCACACGCAATATCGTTAGCCCCAGGTGGAGGCTTTGCGGAACCTGGGGTTTACGTTGCCAATTTCGATCCGAGCTTGCGTAGCATGCGGCACTCGCGTTTCGCGTGTTACACACGCTCGAGTCCATTACTTCACGCTTACTACACGTTCCGCAAAGCCTCCACGTGTAGCTATTGATATTGCCGTGTGCAAGGCACACTCTAAAACCCCTTTATTACGCCCGAAAATATTACTACAAACGCCGGCCTGAAACGTGTTACGATTGCGCGGATTTAAGATGAGGTACTCCCTATGAAACGCTGGGCATGTAGATTCGTCATATTTTTAGCCACCTTTTTAGTCGGGACGGCTCTTAGCGTTATCGTATTTGTCCAAGAATCTAAGGTGGTTCCGGTTTCCGAGATTCCAACCGCCGACTTCAGGTACGATGTGGAGGCTGAATACGAAGCGGACTTTGAGCAGTGGGCGAGCGAAGAGGAGAGCAGGTTCACAGTCCAGTTACTCGAAATTGGCGAAGGCTATCATGGCGACGAAGTCGCTGCGCGCACCGGCGAAACCTGGTTTGGACTCTTTGGAAATGAGCACGGTTCTGAGGTGCGTCGGACAAAGGTTATTGTTAAACCTGCAGAAGATCCTGTCGTAGATTCGCCGGGTGAAATGACCGGGAAAAGCGTTCGCGTTCGCGGGAAAGATCAACCTGTATTTTTGTTTCGCAACGCAGATTTCATTAAAGAAGGACGCGTGTTGACCCTATCGGCCCGGTCGGACCGTTACGATCATAACGAGACCTTCTACTTGTCCAACGGTTTCGAGCGTACCTACAGACTCGGCGAGAATGAATACCGGCTTTGGGTAACCGGCGGGGCGAATTCGCTGCGACTAAACCTGAGCACTGGCGATACCCAACAGCTCGTCTTTTCGGTCGCTGCGATCGGCGACGCAACATGGGATCTCATTTGGGTGGGCGATATTGACGGCGACGGCAAGCTCGATCTCCTCGCAAACCTTCCAACCTTCTATAATTTTGGCCAAACCAGATTATTTGTTTCCTCTAAAGCCGACCCCGGCAAACTCGTAAAACAGGTTGCCCTTTTCCACACAACTGGATGTTGAGATCTATGAAACGCTGGGCAATTGGTTTGGGCGTGTTTCTTCTTACCTTCACAGTCGGAGGAATCACTGTATGGTTGTTCATGGCGAAGGATGATCCCGCGCCGCATACCGGCGTCGGCCAACAGGCTTTGAATATTGGCTCTCAACCTATCGTGCTCATGGAAGAAGCGGTTGATACCGAGACCAATGTTGAATTCTTTACCGATGAAAAGCGGATCGGACGGCGTGGCAAGAACAAGGTAGAGATAAAATGCTTCGACCGAGCGGAGGTTCGAATCGCCGAGATTCGTTTTTTCACACGGGAAGGGGCTGAATGGAAGCAGAAACAGGTATTTGAGTTTAATGATAAGGATGATTTAACGCCGTGCGATCCTCACGTTTCCGATTTTAATAATGATCGATTTAGAGACTTTACCTACCGATCTAGCCATGCTGCACGTGGAGCGAACGAGGTCAGACGGCTGTTTGTTTACGATCCTGGCAACGACCGTCTTGTCTATATTCAGAATTCTGAGTCGTATCCGAACCTTCTCTACAACAAAAAGGCCAACTGCCTGACATCCTGGATGTTTCATGGCGCGACGACCACAGTCTTTCTCAGAATTGACGGCGATGAATTAAAGGATTTTGCTGCAGTCGATACTGGTGCCGATTTGGTCGTCACGCTGACGGGCGAACATGGCCGCAAGGAGATCTATCGCAAGAGAATGCGCGAGGACGATATCTATACAAGGTACTCAACCTTTGACCCTCCCAGACCATGAATAAAAGGAAACTGCCGCTAAGGGTATTGATATTGACGGTTGGCCTTATCGCAACTGGCTCGATTCTCCAACTGTATGTCGGTAATGAGTCTACGAGTGCACAGACTCTTTCAAACTCTTGGACGAATTCAAATACTGCCCTGCCGCGAAGACCGTTTGTCGATGATTTCTCGCCGGAGTTTTCGAATTTGCCGACTTTCGACGAGATCATGGAGACGCGCACTCGAGAGGGCGGTAAGCTCATCGAAGTAGCCAAGTTTCTCTACTCGGACAAGCCGTGGCCGAGCTACAGCAGAAATGATCTTGACGTGCAGGATGGCGAG
The DNA here is from genome assembly GCA_030372865.1 of Pyrinomonadaceae bacterium. Classification (GTDB taxonomy): domain Bacteria; phylum Acidobacteriota; class Blastocatellia; order Pyrinomonadales; family Pyrinomonadaceae; genus OLB17. Next base: position 7,172 of record JAUCQE010000203.1, on the reverse strand, counting down.
ATGTGGCTTGGGCTTTACTCAGCAAAGGGCAAGCTCCGTTTTATCGAAACAAGACTTACACGTTCGGCTCGCGAGGGCTTTATCGGGCCGGGCGATCAACCCGAGGACTGGCTCAAGTTCGAAAAGAAGGGCGACCTGTTGCTTTTGACGAAGGGTATTGCGGGCCTCAAACCAGGTGGTGTGACGACGCTGTTTAGAAAGAATGTGTCCTTCGACAGCGTTTACCTCGAGCACGGCTTCCGGCGAACGTTTGAACTCGCGGGCGTCGAGTACACGCTGCGAGTCACCACCGGGCTTCAACGCGACGGCGGGAAGGTAAACGTGCTCGTCCTGGAATCGGCGGGCAAGTCACAGATCGTGGCTTTCAATCTTTATTACAAGGACCACAACACGCTTTACAACTCCATAGGCGAATTGCTGTGGGTTGGCGACATGGATAATGACGGCCGACTTGATCTCTATTTCTCCGACTATGGTTACGAAAAAGGCGGCTTTGGTTCAAACCTCTTTCTCTCATCGCCGACAAAGGAAGAGAACTTGGTAGAGCGGGTCGCCGGATTCGGTTCTGCAGGGTGTTGACCCACGTTTTTGAAGTACGCGACTGGTTTTAACTTCCTGTTCCGAGTTCTCAGTATCCAGTTGCGAGTTTTCTTTAGCACTTCCCATTTCTTATCTATCACTTCTCATTTATTGATACCGTCCGTGTCTCTGCTCTTTGCGTCGGTTAAACTGTTGGAATGAAACCCGAGGTTCTTTCTTCCGAAACAATATATAAAGGCAAAGTTTTCGACATTCGCGTCGACGAGGTGCGCGAGGGTGATGTCGAATACACGCGGGATATCGTGGTGCACAAGGGCAGTGCGGTCATCCTGCCGGTTTTTGACAACGGAACGGTCGCATTGGCCAGGCAGTATCGCCACGCGGCGGGCAAGGAACTGCTCGAGGTGGCGGCGGGAACGCTCGAGGAGGGCGAAGATCCGATGGCCGGAGCGGCCCGGGAACTCGAAGAAGAGATCGGTGTGACGGCGGGAGAGATCGAAAAGCTCTGTGAATTTTATGTTTCGCCGGGATTTCTGACCGAGAGAATGCACCTATATATAGCGACCGGGCTCACCGAGGTCGGGCAGAAGCTCGAAGACGACGAGATCCTGACGGTCGAACGCCACACCTTCCCGGCCCTGTACGAAATGATCAGCCACGGCGAGATCGAAGATGCTAAAACGATAGTCGGAATAATGCTCGCCGGATCCAAGCTCGGGCATGTCTTTGCGGGCTAACCGCGCACCTTCATACCACCTGCGGAAGCGGTTGCTCTTGCCCCGCCGTAGGACCACAACTAGAAAAACCCGCATCAGACTTGACCTTGACAGACCTTTTCGATACTCTATCGGTTCGCTTTTTTGCGAAAATACCTATCAGTGTAGGCAAATATGAGTACTTATTTTCCGAGCGGAAATGGTTTAGCCGAAAGTCGTAAGTGGTTCGTCGTTGATGCCCAGGGCAAAACGGTCGGCCGCCTTGCGACCGAGGTCGCTCGCATCCTTTCCGGTAAGAACAATCCGGCATGGACGCCGTTCATGGACATGGGCGATCACGTCGTTGTGATCAATGCCCGCCACGCGATCTTCACCGGCTCAAAGAACGACCAGAAGCTCTACCGCCGTCACACGCTCTATCCGGGCGGTCTTCGCGAAACCTCTGTTAAAGAGATGTTCGAGAAAAAGCCGGAACGCGTGATCGAACTCGCGGTCAAGGGCATGTTGCCGAAGACGAAACTCGGCAAGGCAATGGCAAAGAAACTGAAGGTTTACGCGGACGGCGACCATCGCCACACCGCTCAGAAGCCTGAAGCGATCACGATCGACACCAAATAGTAATTAGATATGGCAGACATTCAGTACTACGGCACAGGCCGCAGAAAAACATCGACCGCACGCGTTTACCTGCGTCCGGGCTCTGGCGAGATCACGGTCAACCGCCGCGGTTTTGCTGAGTATTTCCCGAACGAGGCTCTGCAGATGATCATCCGCCAGCCCCTTTCCATGACCGATACGCTCGGCAAGTTCGACATTCTCGTTAATGTCGACGGCGGCGGCACGGCAGGACAGGCAGGTGCGGTGCGTCACGGCATCACCCGTGCTTTGATGGAATTCAATGCGGACCTTCGCCCGACCTTGAAGAAAGCAGGACTCGTAACCCGCGACCCGCGCCAGAAAGAACGTAAGAAATACGGTCAGAAGGGTGCCCGTAAGCGGTTCCAGTTCTCGAAGCGTTAGTGAGAAAGGTGTTAGGTGCCGGGTTTCAGGTTTTATCACCTGTCACCTATCCCCTAATGCCTTCTTCACATTCCATCGCCGGAACTCCTTGGTTTATCAATAAGTTTCCGGCGAGTACATAAACCAGTAAGACAGGAGAAATAAAGCCTTGGCTACAGTAACAATGAAAGAACTCCTTGAAGCAGGAGTTCACTTTGGACACCAGGTCCGCCGTTGGAACCCGAAGATGAAGGAATATATCTTCGGTGAGCGTAACGGTATCTACATCATCGACCTTCAGAAGACCCAGAAACTCTTCCGCGATGCACTCGCCTACGTGCAGGAATCGCTGACCGAGCGTCCGAACCAGAAAGTGCTGTTCGTCGGAACGAAGCGACAGGCACAAGACGCGATCAAAGAGGAAGCGGAACGCTGCGGTCAGTATTACGTCAACAACCGCTGGCTCGGCGGACTCTTGACGAACTACCAGACGGTACAGAAATCGATCAAGAAGCTCAAAGATATCGAAGCGATGCGTGAAGACGGCCGTTTTGAGATGCTCACGAAGAAAGAGCGTCTCAAACTCGACCGCGAGCACGAGAGCCTGATGAAGAACCTTGCAGGTATCAAGGACATGGGCGGAATTCCCGACATGCTCTTCATCATCGACGTCCGCAAGGAAGACATCGCCGTTAAGGAAGCAAATCGCCTCGGAATCCCGATCGTTGCGGTCGTTGACACGAACTGCTCGCCGGAAGGCATCGATCACGTAATCCCCGGAAACGACGATGCACTCCGTGCGATCCGCCTGTTCGCTTCGCGTATCGCTGATTCGATCCTCGAAGGCAAGCAGGTCGGAACCGAAGGCGGTTCGGTCGGCTCCGTTGAGCAGTCGGAAGACGCAGAAGCACCTGCCGGCGATGCGATCGACATCTCGGCAACGCTTGCTAAAGCGGGACTTACTGATCCCGATGAAGAAGGCAGCGTAGAAGACGAGGCCGTTAGCATCGAGATGGACGCGGTCAGCGTAGAGACCGATGCGGTTACCGAAGCAGCACCGGCGGAAGAAAGCAACGAAGCGAGCGCTAGCTAGTTAAATTTTCTCTTTTTTGTTGAAAGCGTGGCTTTTTTCCTCTGTTGAGTGAACAAGCTACGCTTTATTTATAGGAATAATAGATCAAGGTCAGCGGCCCCAGAGGCACGCGGGACATATTGGAGCAAGCTATGGCAGAAATTACAGCAAGTGCAGTTAAATCACTGCGTGAGAAAACGGGTGCAGGCATGGTCGACTGCAAGAATGCTCTCGTCGAAGCAAACGGCGATGAAGCAGCAGCGATCGAGATCCTCCGCAAGAAAGGTATGGCGACTGCCGGTAAGAAGGCAGGCCGTGTAACGGCGGAAGGCGTCGTCGGTTCGTACATCCACATGGGCGGCAAGGTCGGCGTGATGGTCGAAGTGAACTGCGAGAGCGACTTCGTTGCTCGCGGCGACGAGTTCCAGCAGCTCGTGAAGGACGTCGCGATGCACATCGCCGCAGCCGACCCGCGTTTCCTCAACCGTGAAGAGGTTCCGGCCGACGTGCTCGACAAAGAGCGTGAGATCCTGATGGACCAGCTCAAGAACGACCCGAAGAACGCGGGCAAGCCCGAAGACGTTCTCGGCAAGATCATCGACGGACGCCTCAACAAGTACTACGAAGAGAACGTCCTCCTCGATCAGCCGTTTGTTAAGGACCCGTCGAAGACCATCGGCGAACTCGTTGCCGAAAAGATCGCTTCGATCAAGGAAAACATCACCATCCGCCGCTACACGCGTTACAAGATGGGTGAAGGCATCGAGAAGAAAGCGGACGACTTCGCGGCAGAAGTCGCCTCGATGGTAGGCTAGTTCGTTGATCCGCGTTCGTTGTTCGTTGCCGCACGAGACTTATCGCCTGCTGCAACGAACAATGAACAACTAGCGACGAACCACGCACCGATATGAAGCCAGTTTTCAAACGCATCCTCCTAAAGCTTTCCGGCGAGGCCCTGATGGGCACGGAAAACTACGGCATTGACACCAAGGTCGCCGAGGAGGTAGCCCGCGAGGTGAAGGCGGTACACGACCTTGGGGTCGAGATCGCCATCGTCGTAGGCGGCGGCAATATCTTCCGCGGCGTTTCGAAATCGGCGGGCAACATGGACCGGGCGGCGGCCGACTACATCGGCATGCTCGCTACCGTGATGAACGCGGTCGTCCTGCAGGACGCCCTTGAAAAGCTCGACGTTTACACACGCGTGATGTCGGCGATCGACATCCCGCAGCTCGCCGAGCCTTTTATCCGTCGCCGTGCCGTTCGCCACCTTGAAAAACAGCGTGTTGTCATCTTTGCCGCCGGCACGGGCAACCCGTATTTCACGACCGATTCAGCCGCTGCCCTCAGGGCGTGCGAGTTGAACGTGGACGTGATCTTCAAGGCGACCAAGGTCGATGGCATTTACACGGCCGACCCGAAAAAAGACCCTGATGCGGTCCGTTACGACCGCATAACGTACCAGGAAGTGCTGGAGAAACGCCTGGCTGTCATGGACGCCTCGGCCATTTCGCTCTGCATGGACAACGATCTGCCGATAATGGTCTTTAACATGACCGAGCCCGGCAACATCATCAAAGCCGTCAGCGGCGACCTTACCGTCGGCACCCTTGTTACAGTAGGCGACGCGGCGACATCAGCAGCATAGAAAACCGATCAAAAGACTATGAGCATTGACAGTGTGATCAAAGAAACCTCCCCAAAGATGAACTCGGTCGTCGAGGACTTCAAGCGTAAGCTTTCGAACGTCCGCACGGGCCGTGCGACGGTCGGTCTGCTCGATTCGGTCCACGTCGATTACTACGGCACGTCGACGCCGCTCAACCAGATGGCGTCGGTCGCTGTTCCGGAACCGCAGCTTATCACCGTTCAGCCTTGGGATATCTCACAGCTTGGAGCGGTCGAGAAGGCGATCATCGCCGCGAACCTCGGCCTCAACCCGTCGAATGACGGCAAGGTTATCCGCCTTCCGGTGCCGCCGCTCAATGAGGAACGCCGCAAGCAGCTCGCGAAGCAGGTGTACGAGATCGCCGAAGAACATCGCGTCGCGATCCGCAACGTTCGCCACGCTTCGAACGATACCCTGAAAAAAATGTTAAAGGACAAGCTCGTTTCCGAGGACGATGAACGTTACGGCCTTGATGAGGTCCAGAAGCTGACAAACAGCTTTATCGCTAAGGTCGATGAGCTGGCAAAGAACAAAGAACACGAGATAATGAGCGTCTAACTCACATTCCTCGTTACCCTCTCTGCCCCGGACAATTCACCGTTCGGGGCTTTTACTTTTCCGGCATTCGATTATCAGATATAGTATCCGGGAACGTTCGTTCACGTTCACAAATGCTATGAGAACATTCTTGCGGTTTGCCCTCAGCGGTTCCCTTCTGCTCGCACTTTTCATAAATGTAATTCCATGCGGGCCTGCCTTCGTAACACCGGTCTTTGAGATCAAAAGCTCGCCCGAATTTCCTTACAGTGAATTCGCCGCCGGCCGTCTCGGAATCATCAAGCCGGAGTTTCACCGCTCTGTGCTTCTCGCCGCCTTTCGCTACCTTAACGGCGGCGGCTTCACGCCCGACGAACAAAAGGCATTGACTGAAGTATGGCGTGCGGAGTTCCGAAAGGAAGCTTACGGCGACGACGATATTTCGGAAACGATAAAAGCGTGGGTTGCAAAACGCAGCGAGGTTGTCGGCAAGGAAGAAAAGCTCCCGCCGATCTATGTCGAACGCGATTACGGCGGCTTCGATTTTTTCCCGAACTGCACCAGAAATGCGTTCGAGACAGCAACCGAAACGCTTGCTGACCGTGCGTCGACGCATGGCTCGGAGAGCGAAGCCGTTAAAGAATGGGTCCGCGGCCAGGACGCCGTCTTCTCAAATTGTTCGACGGGCAAAGTGAGCCCCGGCGAACCTGAAATGTCGATGCCGCAATGGTTACAGAAAGATCGTGCGTACCAGTTGGCAGCCGCGTCGTTCTATTCAATGGATTACGAGGACGCAAAACGCCGGTTTAGGGATATCGCACTCGACTTCGATTCGCCGTGGCGGGAAACGGCCGACTACCTCGTCGCACGCACGCTGATACGGCAGGCAAGCGTCGGGAACATGCCGGCAAAAACGGTCGAGCTTTACGAAGAGGCGGAGCAGCAGCTGCGGAATTTCTCGTCGTCGAGCGGTAAGTTCACCGATTCGGCCGAACGAATGCTCGGCCTCATCAAGTATCGGACTCGGCCGCAGGAACGCGTCCGCGAACTGGCTCAAAAGCTGACGCTGAACGGCGGATCGAACTTCCGGCAGGACGTTATCGACTACGTCTGGCTTCTCGACAAGTTCGAACGCCTCGCTTTAGAAGATCTTGAACGACAGCAGCTTACCGAGCAGGTGAAGACATTCCCGCAAGGCGAACTAACAAGCGAACAGCAGATCGCAGTTCGACGCCTCAAGCAGCTGAATGGCGAAGAGACCGATACTTACACGCCCGGCCTGCCGCAGCCCCGGACGCCCGATGAACTGGCGTTTCGCATCTATTCGCAGGATTACTCGCAGAATTGGACGATCTACGTACCGATCGACGCCACCGAAGCTCAAGCCCTTGAATTAGCCGAGAGCACGATAGGAACGCCGCTTACGCCGGAACTGAAAGACAGAGTACTCACGGCTCGCCAGAGTGCGTATTCTTCACGCTTCGGCGGCAATGTCGCTGAGGCATATGAGGGCGGATATCACGGCGACGAGAAGTTCTCTGTTGGACTGATGCCGCCGTTCCTCAGCGACGACGAAATAACGAACTGGCTCTTTTCGTATCCTGTCTCTTATACACATCTCCGAGCCCACGAGACAGCG
>JAUCQE010000202.1 GCA_030372865.1 Pyrinomonadaceae bacterium | reverse complement strand
GCGTCAGATGTGTATAAGAGACAGCGTCGGCGGAGGAACGGGAATGGCATCGCATGGTTTCAAGGCCGGGACGGGAACTGCTTCACGTGTTCTCGAAGCCCGATTCGGCGGATACACGATCGGTGTATTGGTTCAGGCAAACTACGGATCCCGTCAACTATTCACGGTTGCGGGCGTGCCGGTCGGCAGAGAGATCCGCGACCTGCAGATGACCCAGGGCCAGTCGGGAATCGCCGGCATGCATAAGAGTCAGGGAGAAGGAGCCGGATCGATCATCGTGGTCCTCGCGACAGACGCACCGCTCCTGCCGCATCAGTTGAAACGAATCGCGCAGAGGATCTCGCTTGGCGTCGGACGTGTCGGCGGCCGCGGCGAGAATTCTTCCGGTGATATCTTCATCGCATTTTCTACGGCAAATGCCGCGGAGTTTGGAAAGAACGATGGGGTCGCGAATATACAGATGCTGCCCAACGACAGGATCAACCCGATCTTTTGGGCAACGGTCCAGGCCACCGAGGAAGCTATCATAAATGCAATGGTCGCCGCCGAAACGATGACGGGATATAAAGGCAACACTATCCATGCCCTACCGCATGACCGGCTGCAGGAAGCTTTGAAGAAATACAATCGCTGGCAAGACCCGGCCGCCGCGAAGCCTGCGGCTTCGAAGCCCGAGGTAACAAAGCCCGAAGTCAAAAAATCGGAGAACAAGTAGATCCAAAACCGAAACATGTCGCTAAAAGAAAAGATCGAAGAGCTGTACGCAAAGCCCGAGTTTGACGAAGCGGACCGCGAGGTATTTGAAGAGCTGAAAGATGCTCTTCGCCGCGGCGAGGTACGCTCGGCGGAAAAAGATGCCGAAGGGAACTGGCACGCGAACGCATGGGTAAAACAGGGCATCCTGCTCGGCTTCCGAATGGGCAAGCTTGTCGAATTCGGGCAAAAGAGCGAGACGCTGCAGTTCTTTGACAAGGATACTTATCCGCTGAGGCCTACGACTGTTGAAGAGAACGTCCGGATCGTTATGGGCGGTTCCTCGATCCGGGACGGCTCGTACGTAGCTCCCGGAGTTGTCCTCGTGCCGCCGTGTTATGTAAACGTCGGTGCGTTTGTCGACGAAGGAACCATGGTCGATTCCCACGCACTTGTGGGTTCCTGTGCGCAAATAGGGAAGCGTGTCCACCTTTCGGCGGCGGCGCAGATCGGCGGGGTTTTAGAACCGATCAACGCTAACCCAGTCGTTATCGAAGACGACGTACTCGTCGGCGGCAATACCGGAGTTTATGAAGGCACGATTGTCCGGACGCGTGCGGTGCTTGCCTCGGGTGTGATATTGACGCGATCGACGCCGATATTCGACCTCCCGAATGAGCGGGTCATAAAAGCAGAAGGCGATAAGCCGCTCATCGTTCCCGAGGGAGCGGTCGTGGTGCAGGGCTCGCGCGCCGTGACGGCCGATTTCGGAAGAGAGAACGGGCTCTCCATCTATTGCCCGATCATCGTCAAATATCGCGACGAAAAAACAGACGCCGCAACTAAGCTGGAAGATTATTTGAGATAGCAGTTAATACAAAAAGACCGCGATGTTCCGAGAGTAACCGTTCCGGAACATCGCGGTCTTTTTTATTTAAGACGATGCTTACTTAACTGCGGCGCAGTCAATGTACGTTCGGTCGCCCATCGTGTTCAGATAGGTTTGGCCGTACGTCCCGGCTCCCGAGTAGTCCTCGCGGACCTGATGCGAACCGTAGTAGCACATACCGTCCTTATTGTCCTTGTAGATCGCCCAAACATACGGGCCGTATCGATAGCTCGGCAGGCCGACATCATTCTTTTGGATATTCCAGATCGGCAGCGAGTAAGAATCCCACGCGAACTTTCCAAGGTATGCTCTGCCCCATTTACTGGCGTAATCGTTGAGCAATGCGGTGATGCGGGCGGCTGACAGCTTTGCATCTGCCGGTGCCTTGGTCTTGCCCCACCAGGCGGGCAACACCTTTACAGTGTCGCGCTTGTTTCTTGCCGTCTCGGCGTTCTCCACGGCTTTCTTGTAATTTGCGAGCATGGCCGGCCAGTCTCTGGCAGAGTACTGGAACGTGAATTGGCCCGCGGCGTACGGCAGCGGCTCGCCGTCGAACCGCTTTTCGCCGTAATCATCGAAATTGGACTGGAAAAGGACGACCCTGATCGGGTAATCGCCGTTCTTGGGAAACTTCGACCTGACATCGTATTCGCTGACGATAGTCGTGGGAAACTTGTAGTTCCATAATTCGTCCACGACCGAGAGGACGGTGTTTACATTGTTCGGATCAGGCTGGACGTCGAAGTTGAGGAAATTTTTGTCCACATCTTCTTTGCTCAAAAACAGATGATTTCCGGTGTTCCCGCCAATATGTTCTTCGCTGTCTCCGATCAGGACGACATATCTGATGTAGTAATAGTCGCGCTTCGGCATGTTGTTCAAGCCGAACGTCTCGCTTATGGACTTGGGAAGCTCAAGCCGCCCGTAGACAAATTCCTGCGAGTTAAACGTCGATTTCGCACCGGCACTGCTGTCGGTAAATGGCGTGGTCGAGAAAAACACTTTAGCTCCCGGAACGGCCCGCCCGCCGCTTATCGACGAGGCTTGCGCAGGAGCGGAGGAACGGACCGATGGAGCAGAGTTAGAAGTTGACGGTGTCTCATCCGGCTTGCTCGGGGTGCTCGGTTGTTCTTTTTCCTTTGTAATTTTCGGTATCTTCGGGATGTTTATACGGATCTGGGCATTTATTGCAGCCGATGAGCAAATTATAAATGCGAACAGCGCAGCGGGGCCGAAACACATTCGTATCGTTCTGGTCATAACTCCTCCTGAGTGGGTAATTCGACGAAATTGGGAAAAACTGACATCGCGAATGATACACCTAAACATTCAAAGAAGTCATCAGAAAATTTGGCAAGAACGCCGGCTTAGAGGCTCTTCAGATAGTTCTCAGCCGTGTTTATCAGCCGTTCGCGTTTTGCCGCGTCCATCTTTGCGAGGAGCCGCGGCATCATCGAAAGGCGTGGATTCGCGAGGAAAAAGCTTTCGTGCTCTGCGATGAACCGCCAGTAGAGCCCGTCCCAAATGTCGCACCATTCACCCGCCGGAAAATCGGACATTTTTCTAATATAGTTAGACCCCGAAATATACGGCTTCGTCGTGATCGCCCCGCCGTCGGCGTTAAGACTCATCCCGTAAACATTCGGCACCATCACCCAGTCGTAGGCGTCGATATACATCTCCATGAACCATCGATAGGCCTCGTCGGGTTGGATCTCGGTCAGGACCATAAAGTTTCCGATCACCATCAGCCGTTCGATGTGATGGCAATATGCGTGGCGGAGAACTTTGCTGATGGAATCGTCCAGCGGCGGGATGCCTGTCGACGCGTTCCAAAAGCTGTCCGGTAGTTTCCGGTGATGCCCCCAGAAATTCGATGTCCGCTGCTTTCTCCCGGCCGTGATGTACACGCCGCGCACGAATTCACGCCAGCCGATTATCTGGCGGATAAATCCCTCGAGAGAATTGAGCGGCGTCGCATTCTGTTTAGCGAACGCGAGCGTCTTCTTGATGATATCGGCGGGTGTTAGCAAGCCCGCATTCAGCATCGGCGTCAGCACGCTGTGAAAAAGAAACGTCTCGCCCTTCGCGATCGCGTCTTCGTAGTCCCCAAAGCTCGCCAATCTTTCTTTCAAAAAGCGCTCGAGCCATTCGTCCGCGGCGGAATGCGTCACCGGGTAGCGGAAATCCTCCGCATTGCCGTAGTTTTCAGGGAAATGAGTATTAACGTAAGCAATGGCTTCGGTAATGAACTCATCGTGCGTCTGCGGCGCCATCTCAGGCAGGCATATCCCTTTCGGCAGCCGCTTGCGATTCTCTTCATCGAACGAGAACTTTCCGCCGACAGGCGCACCATCCGGCTCCATAAGTAATCCGAGCCGCGTGCGTTCCCGCTTGTAAAAATCGGCCATAAAGAACGACTGCTTGTTGCCGAAGTATTTGGCAACATCGGCGCGTGTGTTTATGAACATCGGCGAATCGGCCGTTGAAAGTGAAATACCTTCGGACGACAGAGCAGAAGCAAGCCGGCTCTCCAGCCAATCGTCGGCGGGATCGACGACCGCAACAGCACCGATTCCGTCATCTTTTAATATCGCGGCTATGCTCCCGGTGTCTGAAAGCTCATGATGTTCGACATAGCGAACACTTTTGCCGTTAGATACGAGGTATTCTTCATACGCCTTCATCGACGCCCGATGCAGCACGAGTTTCTGCTTGTGAAACTTGAGCTGTGTGAAAAGCAGCGGTTCTTCAACGAGATAAACGCATTCGCCCGGACCGACGCTGCCGGTTTCGCGAAACAACTGGTGAGGATAGACGAGATGTGCGTTCATTCCGTAGTCACGAATTCGTCCGTTTAAGGTCAATGGATTATGGCTGCGTTACGAGTTTCGCCGCCCCGTTCATCAAATCCGCCAAAATCACCTAAAATATCCTTTTGGAGCAAATAAATGAGTCAGCAAGAAGACAACGAGAACGAGAAACCGGACCTGAAAGACCGTATTTCGGGCCTCGGGCAAAAGATAATCGGCGAGATCGAGACCATCGGCGGCGTATTGACCGCGGACCCGATCACGCAGGCAGAAGGCGAGTTCAACCTTGAGGTCGGCGAGCTTCGCGAGGAGATCGAAGAAGACCTCGAGAACTCAAAGGCACCTGACAGCGAGGAAACAGACGCGAAATGAGTGCGACCGTAGAGCAAACAGGAACTCCCGAATTCGTTTTGCCAAAGCGGCTGCAGGGCTTGCAGCCGACTTTGATCAGGCAGTTCTTTGAGCGGGCGTTGCCGGGCAGCATTAACTTCGGCCTCGGCGAGCCCGACTTGCCGACGCCGGATTTCCTTCGTGAGGAAGCATCCCGCGTAACGCTCGAGGAGCAGAACGGCTACACCTCGCACCCCGGTATTCCTGCACTTCGCGAAAAGATCGCCGAGCAGTATCCGCATCTCGATCTCGGCATCAGCGACGTGGTCGTTACCTGCGGTTCGCAGGAGGCAATGACCGCCGCATTTCTTTCGATCATCGACGCGGGCGACGATGTTCTGGTCCCGAATCCGAGCTTTCCCGCTTACGATGCCTGCGTCCGCATCGCACAGGGAAACCCGGTCTATTACCGTCTGCCAGCCGAAAAGGAATTTGCCTTCAACATCGAAGAATTCAAGCGGGCGATCACGCCAAAGACGAAGGCGGCGGTCGTTATCTCGCCCTCAAACCCGACGGGAAAGATTTTCACAGCCTCCGACCTTAAGCAGATAGCCGAAGCTCTCGAAGGGACGGGCATCTATCTTATCTCCGACGAGATCTACAGCGACCTCTTCTTTACAGAACGCCCGCACTCGGCGTCGAAGTTCTACGACCGGACGGTCATCGTCAGCGGGCTTTCGAAGAGCCTAAGCATGACCGGTTGGCGGCTTGGCTGGGCGGCAAGCTCGCGGCCCGAGGTAATGAAGGCGATCCATGTGCTTCACGGTTTTTTGACCGTTTGCACATCGACCATTACGCAGAAAGCGTCTCTTCTCGGGTGGACAGAAGAGGCAGAAGCGGCAAAGCAGCATGCCCGCGACGTCTATAAAAAGCGCGGCGCGTTCCTGGTCGACCTTTTCCAAAAAGAGCTCGGGCTCACCGCAACGTCGCCGGAAGGAGCTTTTTACACGATGCTCGACATCCGCACCTACGGTGATGACCTCGATGTCGCTGAAAGGTGCCTGCAGAATCGTGTGATCACGGTCCCTGGCGTCGCGTTCGGTTCCGAGGCGAAAGGTTTCCTGCGCATCTCGTTCTGCAACACCGAAGAACGAATGGCCGAAGGCGTCGCGAGAATGAAAGAGGCACTCGGGGCCTGAGCCGTTTGTAGCAAGACTTTTATTAAGATTTGAACGGCACCGGTTCTTATCCAGTGCTGCAAAATTGAAATGGCAAAGAAATACCGCGTAGGAATACTCGGTGCGACCGGCACCGTCGGGCAGCGATTCATTCAGCTGCTCGAGGACCATCCGCAGTTCGAGATAACCGCGCTCGCGGCGTCTGACCGCTCGGCGGGCAAGCCGTACGCGGAAGCGTGTGCCTGGAAGCTCAGCGGGTCGATCCCGGAAAGCATCGGCGGGATAACGGTACAACCGATCGAGCCGCCGCTTGATTGCGACATCGTTTTCTCGAGCCTGCCCTCAAGCGTTGCCCGCGAGACCGAAGAGATGTTCGCTCGTGCGGGCTATCCGGTCATCAGCAATTCGTCCTGCTATCGCATGGATGAGGACGTCCCGCTGCTTGTTCCTGAGATCAATGCCGACCATCTCGGCCTGCTTGATGTTCAGCGAAAGAAGCGCGGTTTTGATAAGGGCTTTATCGTAACGAACCCGAACTGCGCGATCCTCAGTTTTGCTCCGCCGCTCGCCGCTCTCGACCGCGCATTCGGTGTCGAATCCGTCATCATCACGACGATGCAGGCGATATCCGGTGCGGGCTATCCCGGTGTTTCGTCGATGGATATCACGGACAACGTGCTGCCGTACATCGCCGGCGAGGAACCGAAGGTGGAGACCGAAGCACAGAAGATCCTAGGCAGGCTTGAAGACGGCTCGATCACGAAGGCGGACTTCACGGTCTCTGCCCAATGCTTTCGTGTCAACGTCCTCGACGGCCACACGGCATCCGTTAGGGTAAAACTAAAAGAGACCTCGACGCTTGAAGAGGTCGTCGCGGCGATGGAGAACTTTCCGGGGATCGATTTACACTCTTCGCCGCCGAAATTCATCGAGGTGCTCGATGAGCCTTCAAGGCCGCAGCCTCGCCTCGACCGAGACCGCGGGAACGGCATGACCATCACCGTCGGCCGCGTCTTCCCGGACAACGTGTTCGATTATCGCTTCGTCGGCCTCAGCCATAACACCGTCCGCGGTGCCGCCGGCTCGACAATTCTCAACGCAGAACTCTTGATCGACAGACGCATTATCTGAAGATGACGACAACGCCACCCGCCGGAGAGACGTTTTCGCAAAAGGTGCTGATCACGGTCGGCGTGGTCGTGCTCACGCTGCTGGTCCTCGCACTTCTTTATTTCACTATCGACGTCCTGCTGCTGATCTTTTCGGCAGTCTTGATCGCGATCTTCCTTCGCGGGCTTGCATTGCCGGTCGGTAAGCGGCTGGGCATCGGCGAGGGATGGGCGGTGCTTATTGTTTCGGTGGTTCTGCTCCTGGTTCTCAGCGGCAGCATAGCGCTTCTTGCCCCGAGCGTTGCCGAACAGGTTCAACTGCTTAGGGTAAAACTTCCGGAATCGGCAAGGCAGGCAGGCGAGTACATATCACAGTTCACCTGGGGCCAGACGCTGATCCGCCAGCTGCCAAGCGCAGACTACATAATGCAAAAGATCGACACCGGACAGATCATCTCCGGCGTCGGCGGAGTATTCTCATCGACGGTCGGTGCACTGGGTAATTTCTTTGTCGTAGTTCTTCTTTCGATCTATCTCGCCAGCGAACCGAGGCTTTACCTGAACGGATTCACGCGGTTATTTGCAATACAGCGTCGCGACCGCGTCCGCGAAATTCTCGGTGCGGTCGGTGATACGCTCAGCTGGTGGCTTATCGGGAAGATCGCGTCGATGGTCTTTATTGGCATCCTAACGTGGATCGGCTTATCGATAATCGGCGTCCCGCTCGCGCTGACGCTCGGGCTGATCGCGGGTTTGCTTTCGTTTATCCCCAACTTCGGCCCGATCATCTCCGCGCTGCCGGCGATACTGCTTGCATTTATTAATAGCCCGATCACGGCGGTATATGTGCTAGGGCTCTATATCGGCGTGCAGCTGATCGAATCGAACCTGGTCACGCCGTTGATCGAACGTGAGACGGTCGAACTTCCACCGGCACTCACGATCATATTTCAGCTCGTTTTCGGCATTACGCTCGGCGGGCTCGGCCTTGTCCTCGCGACGCCGCTGCTCGCGATGATGATGATCGGCGTCCAGAAGATCTATATAGAAGATGTGCTCGGTGATCGGGACCACGCCGAGAATGCACCGCCTGTCGAAACAACAGAGGCAGCGGCAGAATTCATGGCCCCCGAGACAGTAAAAGAAGAAACCGATCCGGTTCAATAATATGATCGAACGTTACACATTGCCCGAGATGGGCGCAGTCTGGTCCCAGCAGAACAAGTTCCAGAAATGGCTCGATGTTGAGATCGCTGTTTGCGAAGTGCACGCCGAAGACGGCACGATCCCCGCGGACGCGGTTGATGAGATAAAGGCAAAGGCCGCATTCACGCCCGAGCGCATCAGCGAGATCGAAAAGACGACCGACCA
>JAUCQE010000201.1 GCA_030372865.1 Pyrinomonadaceae bacterium | reverse complement strand
GCATCGTCTTCTTCCTCAAGGGCTTCGCTCGTTATCTGGTTGCACAGCCGAACGAGGTTTCGCATCGTCGATTTCTCAGACACGACGCGGATGTAGTCCATCAGGTCGGAGAAATGCGGAAGGCCGTAGGTCAGGTTCGCTATCGTCGAAATGCCGCCTATCGAATCAACGGAGCCATCTTTCTTCAGCTCTTCGGCGATCAGGATCGGGTCGATCCGCTTCGAAGCGTCAAAAAGCGACACCATCGCTCCAAAGATGCGGCGGTGGAGCGGAGAATAGAAATCTTCGGCTTTCAGATGCTCGACCGCCTGTGTTATCAGCGAGTTATCAAGCAAAATCGCACCCAAAATGGCACGCTCGCTCTCCTCGCTGCTGGGCAGCGGCCTTTCAAGAAACTGTTCACGACGCGGTTCGGGGAACGCAACCATATAGAGACTTATCCAGACGGGATGGTAGTAACAAATGATACACAGGGCCGGCGAATTGCTCAAAAATCCCAACGCTGATTTTTTATTGGGATTTTTGCATTTCTTACCGCATGGAAAAGGCCGCATCCGGTATCCCGAACGCGGCCAATCATTTACGGCGATACGGAATTTATTCCGCGGCTGCCTCTTCTTTCGCGGCCGGCTCGTCAGCGGCACCTTCGGCCTTGACGGTCACCGGCACTTCGAGCGTTACCTCGCGGTGAAGCTTGACCTTAACGGTGTATTCGCCGGTTTCCTTGATCGCATCCTTCAAGCTGATACGCTTGCGTTCGATCTCGTAACCCTTGGCCTGAAGAGCCTCGGCGACGTCCATCGACGTGACCGAACCAAAGAGCGTTCCGCCTTCGCCGGCGAGGCGTTCGAAGGTAAGTGCGATGGAGCCCATCTGCTCCTTCTGTGCTTCGGCAGTCGCCTTTTCAACGGCGGCCTTCTTCAGAAGTGCCTCGCGTTCCTGTTCGATCTGCTTCAGGTTGCCTTTGGTCGCAAGCGTCGCAAGGCCCTGCGGCAGAAGGTAATTGCGGGCATAGCCTGCCTTGACCTTGACGATCTCACCACGGCCGCCGAGCGTATCGATATCTTCTCTCAATAAAATCGTTGTTGTTGCCATTACAATTCCCTCCCGACGCTATTCCGAAACAAACGGCAGCATTGCCATGCTTCGTGCACGCTTGATCGCCTTTGCGATGCGACGCTGGTCCTTTGCCGTGATGCCCGAAATACGACGCGGCATGATCTTTCCACGCTCGGGAATGAACTGCCGAAGGAAATCGACATCCTTCCAATCAACATAATCCGGCACGACCTGGCGGGGACGACGACGCTGGTAGCGTCGCGGCATCTTGTCGCCAAAGGTCTCTTCGCCCATTACGGCTTCGCGGTCGATCGTTTCATCCATATCTCTTTCTGCCATAATTCCCTCCGCTTAGGCGTTTGCTTCCTCGCCTGCTGATGCCTCTTCCGTGTTGCGGAACGATGCACGGCGTGCAGTCCGCTTCTCGCGTTTTGCACGGATCTTGTCTGCCGTCTTGCGGTCTTCGTCGACACGAACCGTCATGTAACGGATGATCGAGTCGTTGACACGCATGCGGCGTTCGAGCTCGGCGATCTCCTGTCCGCTGCCGTCGATCTCAAAAAGCACGTAGTGTCCCAGCGTCTTCTTGTTGATCGGGTAAGCCAACTGCCTGATGCCGATGTCATCAAGCCTTACGACCGTGCCGCCTTCTTTTTCGATCAGCTTGCCGACCGCTTCGTTGAGTTGCGTGATCTTTTCGCCGCCCACTTCCGGGTCAACGATATACATCACTTCGTATGTTCTGATAGCCAATTTCTTTTCCTCCTTTTGGCTCTTCGGCTTAGCCCATTCGGGGCCAAGCAAGAAGGTCAAATCTGTGTTCAAATCCCAAAAACTTTCTTTGCCTTGCGGCTAATTAAACCTTGCCATTGCCCTTTCGATCCCTTCGGTTATCACCGACCGGACCGCATCCGCAGTGGCACTCAATATCTCTTCGACCGTCTCCTGCTCGCTCTTGGCAAAGTTCTGAAGAACGAAGTCCTTCATATTCCCGACCGGATGCCCCGGCATTATCCCGATGCGGAGCCGGATGAAATCCTGCGTCCCGAGCCGGTCGATAATGTTCCTCAGCCCGTTCTGGCCGCCGTGAGTTCCCTTTGGCCTCAGCCTGATCTTGCCGAGCGGTAAAGCCATATCGTCCGAAATGACGATCAGCTTTTCGACGGCCCTTTCCGGCTTCCTGAGCAGGCAGTTGACTGCCTCACCGCTCAGGTTCATAAAGGTCTGCGGTTTTACGAGCTCGACGGTCTCATCGCCGATTATCGCTCGCCCTACCAGCGACCTGCACTCTTCTCGCTTTACCTGCGTCTGTTCATCGCGGGCGATGAGGTCGACGGCCATAAAACCGAGGTTGTGCCGGGTTCGCTCGTATCGGTCACCGGGATTTCCGAGTCCGACGACCAGCCAGTTCTTGTCAGAGAGCGGTTCCATACTTCGGGAAGCCGCCTAAGCGGCCCCCAAACGAGAACTATTCTTCGCCGCCTTCGGCACCGCCTTCGCCGACGACCTCAGGTTCAGCACCTTCCTCAACCTGCGGCTCGAGTTCGGCTTCCTTGACGACTGAGATCGACGCGACGACCGTTTCCGGGTCCTCGTGGATCTCGGCACCAGCCGGGACCTTGAGGTCAGAAATGTGGATCGAATGTTCGGGGGTCAAACCGGTAACGTCCACTTCGATCGATTCCGGTGCCTTGGTCGGCTCGGTCAGGAGCTTGATCTCGCGGATGTTGTGCGAGACCATCATTCCTTCTTCAAGCTGGAATTCCGGCTCACCGACGAAGTTCAGCTGTACGGTCATTTCGATCTTTTCGCCCCTCGCAAAACGGCGAAGGTCCGCATGGATCAAACGGCCCTTGATGGGGTCGATCTGCCGGTCCTGGAAAAGAACGTCGTGAACGCCTTCGCCATCGATATCAAGCGAGAAAACCGTGTTAACGCCCGAATCCGTACGAAGGATCGCTGCCAGATCTTTAAGGTCTGCCGCGACTGAAACGCTCTCGGTGCCGCCGCCGTAAACGACGACCGGGACCTTGCCGGCGGCACGGAGCCGACGGTTCACGTTCTTGCCGAACTCGTTGCGGATCTCCGCTTTTACAACAATTTTGTCTGCCATAGTTTACCTGCCTTTTCCGCTTGCTCGGCCCTGCGTGCTAACGCCGGCCGCATAACGCGGGATTAAAAACTAAATGAACAACGATGAGACGCTGGTCTCGTCGTGTATGGAGTTGATCGCGGAAGCCAGAAGCTTCGCGACGCTCAAAACCTCGAGCCGACCGCTTTCCGCAAGCGGCATCGCATTCTCACGCAGCGGGATCGTGTTCGTCACGATCACCTTTTTCAGGTGAGAGTTCGCGATGTTCTCGATCGCCTTGCCCGAGAGCACGGCGTGCGTAAAGCACGCGTAGATATCCTTCGCACCAGCGTTATAAAGAGCCTCGGCGACCTTGCAGATCGTGCCGCCCGTGTCGCACATGTCATCGACGATCAGGCAGTTCTTGCCCTCGACGTCACCGACCACGTTCATCACGTCCGCCACGTTCGCACGCTCGCGACGCTTGTCGCAGAGTGCGAGCCCGGCATCGAGCCGCTTTGCGTAAGCACGTGCACGCTCGGCACCGCCCGTGTCGGGTGCCACGACGACGAGATCCTCGATCGTCTGGTTCTTGGAATGATCGACCACGATCGGTGCCGCATAAAGGTGGTCGACCGGAATATCAAAAAAACCCTGTATCTGCGACGCGTGCAGATCGACCGTTAAAACGCGTTCAGCTCCGGCCGTTGAGATCAGGTTAGAGACCAGCTTTGCCGCGATCGGGACACGCGGACGGTCCTTCTTGTCCGAACGAGCGTATCCAAAGTAAGGGATCACCGCCGTCACTCGCTGGGCCGAGGCACGTACGAACGTGTCGAGCATGACCAGAAGTTCCATCAGGTTCTGGTCGGTCGGCGGGCACGTCGGCTGAACGATAAAGACGTCGCTGCCGCGTACATTCTCACCGATCTGAAAATTGAACTCGCCGTCCGAGAACCGGTCAGTGCTCGCTACGCCGAGATCGACATTCAAATGCCGGCAGATCTCCTCCGCCAATTCGCGGTGAGCATTTCCCGAAAAGATCTTTATGTTGCCCGTGACACTCATATTTTCGAGCTTCCGGCAGTAGCCGGCCTAAAACTGGAGATCCGCTTTACAAGGTAAAAAAAAAACGAAAAAGCGGACGACCTTACAAAGATCGCCCGCTCCGATATTCAACACTGGCTGGGGCGGAAGGATTCGAACCTACGAATGCCGGATCCAAAGACCGGTGCCTTACCACTTGGCGACGCCCCAAGGTGAACTTGAATGAAACTTATCGGAAGCGATCTAAGGCACCCAACCGAGTGCCCCGCGGTATTGATCCCGCGAAACGGTCGCTACGGCAAAACTTCGCCAGTTGGACACATTGCCAAGGGCTTTCATTGCTGTTTGCCGTGTTTCTTGTTTGTCAAAAATACCGAAGACGCTTGCCCCGCTGCCGCTGAGGCTTGCCGTGCGGGCACCAAGTTCGAGCAGCTTTTGCTTAACTGCAGTGATCTCGGGATATGCCGCGAACACCGTCTTCTCAAAATCGTTTACCAGTTCCGCGGTGCGGAAGTCGGCATTTACCGCCTCAAAACGGTAATTGAGAAGAATACGATTCGACTCATCCTTTGTCAAGGATGCCGCCCCAAGCCCTGCAAAGGCGTCGCGGGTCGACACCGAAATGTCCGGAGTCACTATCACCAACGAATCGCATTCGAACTCATCAATCGGTTCGATCTCCGTCCCGCGTCCCATCCCGGTCGCGGTCCCGCCATAAAGAAAGTACGGGACATCCGAGCCCAATTGGCCCGCTATCGGAAGCAATTTCTCGACGTCCGCCTTGATCTCCCACAACCGGCAGAGCCCGAGCAACGCGACGGCCGCATTGGACGAACCGCCGCCAAGGCCGCCGGGCGAAGGAATATTCTTCTCAAGAAAAACCTTTGCCCCTTTTTCCGTGCCGAATCGCCCCTGAAGTGCTTCCGCCGCTTTCACGATTAGGTTCGATCCGTCGACCGGCACTCGCGGATCGCTGCACGATAGCACGATCTCGTCAGCTTCCTCGAACGTGATCCGATCAGCGAGCGTGACCGTCTGAAAGACCGTGAAAAGGTCGTGAAAGCCGTCATCGCGTTTCCCGGCCACACGTAGGCCGAGGTTTATCTTTGCAAATGACGGCAAGGTAAAAGGCTGCACCGGTTTAGAATAATTTTCGGTCCCGCAAATGTAAAAGGGCGTACCGGCCAACTCGCCGGCACGCCCCCAAAAAACTCGTTCCCCGGCACTTACCGGTTCAAGATAAACACCTGTGTGAAATAGTACGTCCCGACCGCTTTCAACGCCACGCCGATCGCCGATTCACGCCATTGCGTGCTGAGCATGTTCTTCTTGTGCGAGGGCGAGTTCAGCCAGTTCTTGATCGCGGTCGCCTCTGGCTCTTCGTAGCCCCGCAGATAAGCGATGTTCTCGCCGATCGCCAGCCAGTTCGTCACGCCGTAAACCGCTGCACGGTCATCCACCATCGATCCGTCGATGCCGCGATGGCTGAAATAGCTGTTCTCGGCCATGCTCGCCGAATGCAGCCTCGCCACGCGTGCGAGCGTCTCGTTCCACTTCAGCGGCGAAAGCCCGTTCGCGGCACGTTCGGCGTTCATCAGTTCGAACGTCAGCCGTTCGACGCCCAAATCGGTCGATACGTCAGCCTTCGTCACAGGATTTCCCGTCGAGATCACGCGGACGCGTTCGTTCGCCGAACGCCCGCTCGGGCCGATCTCGTCGAAGAGCACCGCCTTGGGCCGCTCGCGCGTCTGGGCGGCCGCGGCAAAGGCAGAGATGGCTATGATTGCAATTGAAAAACTTAGTCGAGCTAGCAAGATGACCTCACTTCGGTAGCCGGCCTTTCTCACATGGAGTGCCCGGCTTTGCGTCCGCAAATTGCGGTTGCCTTTTCGGTTAAGGTAAAACGG
>JAUCQE010000200.1 GCA_030372865.1 Pyrinomonadaceae bacterium | reverse complement strand
GGAGATGTGTATAAGAGACAGGCCACATAATTCTTACCCTTGATGTACTTTTGGTAAACACGCATTACGTCCGCTGTCGTAACCGCCTGAGTATTTTTGATGTCTTTTTCGACTATGCCGGGATCGTTTGCGACCAGGTTGCCCTGTGCGAGGACAGTGCTCTTGCCTAAAACGCTCGACAGCGAATTATAGAACTGAGTCTCAAGGCCTGCCTTTATCCGGCTAAGATCGCGTTCGGAAATGCCATCCTTTTCAAACTTGGCGAAGGCCTCGTTGATTGCTTTCGCAACCTCATCGAGATCCTTATCCGCGAAAGCCCTGACAACCATTTGTGCCTGGCCCGCCAATTCGCTCGTCGAATTGAACATCGCGACCGACGGAGCGAGCTTTTTATCTTCGACCAGCACCTGATAAAAAGGGGCACGTTTTCCGCGAGTGAGGTACTGAGCCAAGACGCCGAGCGGGTAAGAGTCCGGGTGATACTGCTCGACCGTCGCCCAGGCGTACGTTAACTCAGGTAGCCTGGCGAAGTTGTCTTCGTGGACGAGCTTAACGGTTTCCTTGATAGTGCAGGGACGCTTTTCAAGCGGTTCAACGTCAGGCCCGCGTTTGATCTCGCCAAAATACTTTTCGACCCATTTCTTTGCCTGTACCGGATCGAAATCACCCGCGAGTACCAGCGTCACGTTGTTAGGAACGTAATATCGGCGATAGAACTCCTTTACATCGTCCAGCGTCGCATTTTGTAGGTCTTCCAATGAACCGATCACCTGCCAGTTGTACGGATGATCGGACGGACAGGCCGCTTTGTCGATAACGTAGCTGCGGTGCCCGTACGGCTGGTTGTCCACACCCTGCCTTTTCTCGTTCTTTACGACCTGCTTTTCTTTCGCCAATACCGGTTCGGTCACGGTGTTGATGAACCAGCCAAGCTTGTCGGCCTCTGCCCAGATCATCTTCTCAAGAGCATCCTTTGGTACGGTCTGCAGATAGTTTGTGCGGTCACGGTTCGTCGAACCATTTGCACCGGAACCGCCGATCCTTGCCGTCAGCTTATCGAGGCCGCCCTTGCCCAGATTCTCAGATTCGAGAAACAACAGGTGCTCGAACATGTGCGCAAATCCGGTGCGGCCGGCCTTCTCGCGTGCCGAACCGACATGCGCCGTCAGGTTCACCGCGACGACCGGGTCCGACCGGTCGATATGAAAGATCACATCGAGGCCGTTGGGAAGAGTGAACTTTTGATACTCGATCTTGAAGGACGGCGAACTCTGCCCCAGAAGCATTGAGGAGAAAAGTGATAACGCTACGAGGGCGGCAAAGAATTTATTGGTCATAAAACAGGCTTCCGAACGGTCCAAATGCAATAAATACGAAACTCGACGCAAAAAAAGTTTCAGCCGGGATGATAGTTTTATGCGGGCGGGACCGCATTCTATTTCGGAAGCACAAAAGTGCTGCCAATTAATACTTGAGGAGAAAAAATATGAAGAAAGCTATTAATCGTGTCAAAAATACAATGGGCTTCACGCTTATCGAATTGCTGGTCGTAAGTGCCGGCGTCCCGTTGTTGATCGCCCTTCTTCTTCCCGCTATTCAAAAATAACCGTGAATGCGTGGCGGGCTCTTTCCGGAGCCCGCTTATTCGTCAATGACCGGCTCCTGCTTCCTAGCCTTTCGTCGTTCTGACTTCCATTTCTTTCGCAGTGCTGCCACGTCAAACGGCCGCCTCTCGCCGTCTCTCATGTTCTCCACTTCATGTTGTACGCGGGCAGCGATCAGTCGGTACGCCTCCGTGTTAGGCACGCCTTCGGTCATGTCCCGAAGTTCTTCGTAGGACAGGAACTGGCCGATCTTCGCTCCTACCTTTGCGCCGATACTGTCTCTCTTCGGGATGGTCATACCCTTCGGATACGCTTCAAATGTGCCCGAAAGATAGATCGGCAATATACCGATCTTCTGATTCAACGCAAGGTATCCAATAACCGGCTTGAACTCAGCGATCTCACCCGTAAGCGAGCGTGTGCCTTCGGGGAAGATCAGTGCGTTGTACCCTTCGTTCAAAATGCGGGTCACGTGCCTCAGCGATTGTCGGAGGCGCCCGGTTCTTTCGATGGGCACAAGCGTCGTGAAGTTGTTCATGTAGGCCCGCTTGTACTTCGTGTCGAACCAGTAGTCGGCCGCGGCAACGGCTACCGTCTGCTCGGCAACATCTTTGCCCAAAGCTTTTTTAACAAGACCGGTATCGATATGCGATGCGTGATTCGGGGCGACGATGAAGTTGACGTGCTGGGGGACATTTCCCTGGCCTTCGATCGTGGTATCGAGGACATTCGAGTAAAGAGTCTCCTGAGCAAGGTCGACAACTGCGTTCCCGACGCGGCGAACAAGTGACGGGATGAAGATCTCTTCGTCGTCCTTCTTTTCCTCTATCCGCGGCTCATCGGCCAGACGTTTCGTCTTATCCATCCGCTGGACTGCGGTCAGGAGCTCACGGACTGTCTGCACCTCGTTCAAGGTGTCCGGCGAAACGACGCGTCCGCCGGCATCCTCAACCGCTGCCTGTAGTTCAACGAACATCAGCGAATCGAATCCGAGGTCAGAAAGCCGATCATCGATGGATACTTCTGACAAAGCGCGGCTGGATACCGTTGCAACGATCTTTCGTATCCATAACGAATTATCATCGCCTTTCGCCTCGACCGCGGCTTTTGTCTTTTTCCGGTCGCGATCTTCCATCGTCTGGAGCATTTCCACAACCTCCGGCCTTTTCACCTTTCGGGTCGCGGTCCGCGGCAGTTCGAACGGCGTAACGTGAAAGACCTTGATGCGCTTGAAGAACGGCAGCGCGGCCGCAACCTCGCGGAAATGCTCCTCGATCTTTTTGTTGACCTCTGTGCGGGAAAGTGCGATGTCGAATTCGTAATCAGGCACGACTAGCGAAGCGATCTTTTCACCGCCATCCTCATCCGGCAAGCCGACCACGCTCATTTCCTTAATGTATCCTGACTTGCCGTAAAGGTCCTCGATCTCGTCCGGATAGATGTTCTTTCCGTTTGAGTCGATGATCACGTCCTTCGATCGGCCGACGATGTACAGATTACCGTCGTCGTCGATTCTTCCCAGATCTCCGGTTCGCAGCCAGCGATCCTGCAGCACGGCCTCGGTTGCCTCTTCGTTATTGTAGTAACCGAGCATCACATTCTGCCCGCGGGCAAGGACCTCGCCGACGCCGCTTTCATCGGGGCTATCGATCTTTACTTCGACGCCGGGAAGCGGCTTGCCGACGCTGCCGCGAAGCAGCTTATTGCCCGGACGGGCGACCGTCAGCACGGGCGAAGATTCGGTCAAGCCGTAACCTTCGAGGACCGTGAACCCCAAACCGTGAAGGTCTTTTTGTACCTTTTCGCTTAACGCAGAGCCTCCCGAGATCAGATAGCGCATCTTCCCGCCCATTCCCTGATGTATCGGGAAAAACACGATCGGCCCAAGGTTGAACGGAGTGTTGTCACGGATCCAGGCATTGAAATCGATGATGTTGTCTGCGAGGTCGGCCAGCCAATCGCCGCGCTCGCGCAGCCTGGTCTTGATGCGGCGGTGCAGCATCTCCCACAGTGCCGGCACGCCGACCATACCGGTTACGTGTCCGTGCTCTATCGCTCTGGTCAATTCCTCGCTTGTGAGGTCGTCCAGGTAAGTGATCTGCGTGCCGTTTGAAAATGGTGTCAGAAAACCCGCCGAGAACTCGAACGTGTGGTGCATCGGGAGTACCGATAGGACGCCATCGGTGATGTCCATATCGAGCACGCTCGAGAGCATCGAGATCATGTTCGTGAAGTTCTTATGCGAGAGCATCACGGCCTTGGGCTTTCCGGTCGTCCCCGACGTAAAGATCAGCGACGCCACGGCGTTACTCAGTACCTTTGGCGGAAGCAAAGCAAGCCGCTTCGACTCTTCCACCTCGTCCGGCATTTCATACACCTTCTCAAACGTCCAGACCTTCATGTCCAAACCGGCCTCGGCGAGCTTATCGGCCAGATCCGGATTTTCCGAGGCAAGCCGCGGGCTGAGCACGATCGCCGACGCCTCGCCGGCCTTTGCGAAACTAACGATCTCTTCAACGGAACTCGCGGGGTCGATCGGGATCGCCGTTGCCCCTGCCTTGAGGATGCCGAAATAGGTCATTCCCCACTCGGGCATATTGTGCGAGAAGAGAATTACGCGATCGCCTTGCTTGATGCCGTTATTGGCGAGGAATCCAGCGGCCCGCAGTGTCAGTTCACGGACGTCCTCGAACATGTACTGTTCCTTTCGGCCGTTACGTTCGATCCGCATCGCTACGCGCGTCGGGAACCGCTTGGTTGCGGTGTCAAACAGATCTAGCAGGTCTTTGTAGGTATGCGACCGCTTTTCCTGTGTCTTGAGCTCTTCCTCAAGCGTCGGCAGCACCCATTTTTTCATTCCGGGAAAATGGACGTTCAGCCAGTAGTCATACCAATCCAGCTTTTCCGGAAACCAGGGCAGCAGATGCTTTTCTTTTTCCTTTACGACCGACATCAACCCCCGCACATTGTCCGATCGATAAAGATACTCGTTATCGATCATGAACGGTTTGAACATCGCAAAGGCGTGCATCGTCTCTTGCGTAGTCCGCTTGAACTCTTCGGTAGATTTCTTAAGGTCCGAAATAATAG
Source organism: Pyrinomonadaceae bacterium (assembly GCA_030372865.1). Taxonomy (GTDB): domain Bacteria; phylum Acidobacteriota; class Blastocatellia; order Pyrinomonadales; family Pyrinomonadaceae; genus OLB17. The sequence continues at coordinate 3,236 of JAUCQE010000200.1, read as the reverse complement.
TTCCGATCCGGCCGCCGCCCCAGCGAGGCGTGGCCTTGTCCATCAGGTCGTCCGCACGTTTCGCGAGCTTGTTGAGCATCGGTGCGGAGGTAAGTTCGTACGTCCGCTGCTTGACCGGAGCGGCTTCGATCATCCCGGCAAGTTTATTGACGATCTTGCTGCCGGTCTCTTTTTCTTCGAAGTGCTGACGTTTATAAAGACCGACGAGCCCGACGATGCGTTTCATATCGTTCGGATTGGAATCACCTGACGAAGCCTGGAACACGAGCGGCGGATTGTCATCGGCAAGCACGTTCATCGCCGCGGCCAGGATAACGCCCGCGACCATGTCTACCGGGATGATATCCAAGATCAGCTTGTCGTTTACCGGAATTATCGGCTGGCCTCGCAAGGCGATCAAAATGAGCGGTGCGGTCGTCGTAAACCCTTCGTTCCAGCCCGGAAACGGATAGCTTTGCGATGATTCAACGATCGACGGCCGTACGAGGGTCTTTACGATGTCGTCCTGCCCGGCGATGATCTGCTCGGCGAGCGACTTCGAATATGTGTAGATGTTCGTCCATCCCCAGTATTCCGCGCGTTCAGCACCGAGCTCGGTCGTACGCTCGCGGATCCACATCTTGCGTTCGCGGAAGATGGCGGATTTCAGCTCGGACTCGTCGTCAGGATCTCTCCCTTCTTCAATGAAGCGCTGGCGCGCCTGTTCACGGAACTTTGCTGCTTGTACGGCATCGTCGGCTTCCTGCCGTGCCTGTTCAGAAAGTCGTGCGCAGTCCTCGACCTCACGATTGACGTCAAATGTGGTGCCGACAAGTTCGTTCTTCCGCGGGAAATAACCGACGACCGGCTCGTTCTCCCAGATCGCACCGCTCCGTTTGCCGGCGACGAAGCAGGTCGAGACGTGAACAACGCGCGGTTTCTTCATCATCCGGGCGAGTTTGATGATGTTGTTCGAACCGACCACATTTGTACGCAATGCGCTCTCGAGCGGCGGGTTGAACGTTACGTTTCCGGCACCGTTGATGATCACATCGGTATCCGCCATTATCTCGGCGGCCTGCTCTTCCGACATGCCGAGAAACTCATTTCCGACATCGCCGTTGACCGGCACGACCTTCTCGCGGATGAAGTCTTCGAACTTATCGCCGTATTTCTCGCGAAGCGGATCGAACGTCGGCGAGGTTACGATGCTGGTCCAAAAACGAGTATTCGACTCATTCTCGTCGCGGGCACGCACGGTCGCATACACCTTCCCGACATCCGGAAAGTTGTGCAGCAGCATCGACAGCGTGACCTTCCCGACGAAACCCGTTCCGCCGATAAAGAAGATCTTCTTGCCCTTAAATATTTCTGTTGGTGATAACTTCATACGGAAAACTCACACCGTTTGCGGTCTCAAGGCCGTTCCGGGCGTTCTCAAAATGTTTCGAGCATTCTCGAAACCTTTTCGAGCGTTCTCAAAACATTTCTGAGCGTTCTCAAAAGGTTTTCGAGCGTTCTCAAAACAATTTCGAGCATTCTCAAAACCTTTTCGAGAGTTCTCAAAACATTTCCGAGAAGTCTCGAAATTGTTTTTTTGCTGTTAATTGATCACTTTTCGTAAAGATCAACTAACTTTCGGCTTTGATATCAATCCGTCACGCTGCACAACCCGATGATCGGCTGATGCAGCATCGTGATCTCAGCGTTGCGGCCCATGTATGACCGTGCCATCGCGATCGCTTCGGTCAGGTTGTCTGCCCGTTCCCAGCCGAGCATTTCCGGCACGTGCGCGTTCTCGGCTCCGGCGACGATCACCTTGCCGACGTGCTGTCGGCCGTTCTCGCCCCAATACCACATAAAGAACGGATGTGCGCCGTGATACGCATTGCCGCGACGGTACATCTCGACATATGCCGGGTTCGACGCGAATTCGCGCTCGTACTTCTCGCGAAGGTAGAACGCATCACGCGATTCGGGCAGCAAGCGATGGAAAAACTCGATATAACTCGGGTGGAAATTATGGTCGAACTCGTCGAAACATGGGTGCGTGATGATCATCACTCCGCCCTTACGCAGCAGCGGCTTGTTGCGGTACATGTTGAAGTGATAACCAAGGGCCATCACCTGTACAAGCAGCGGATTGAGCGCCGAATAGACGTTGTACGGCGAAATGTCCGGAATGCCGGTTATCAAAACGTCGCACTGCCCTTTCACGGGAATCTCGTACTGTCGATAATTGAGTTCGAGGATCTTGTCGTGTACCGGCTCGGTCTTTCCGGCGTAGCAGCCGATCACTTCATACTGTGCCGGGATCGCGTGCAGCATCTTTCGGCGGGCACCGCGAGGAAGCTTCGAAAACGTCCGCTTCATCGCTTCCCACTTCATCCTGTCCATGAACGAGAACTCGTCCTCGTTGCGCGTCAGGATGTCGTAGCCCTCGGGAAACATCTTGTTGTTCAGCGCCGTTTCAATGTGAAAGACCCTGCAGTTCTCATCAACGAGCTTTCCGAGCCGGATGACCTTGTGGTTCAGCTCCGACGCCGGCGGATCCATGTACGAATGCGAATCTCGGATCGTCTGCGGCTCGTGGTGTGCCCGCAATGACTCGTAATCGCAAAGTCCGACAGCGACAGATTTGTGTCCGCCGTCCATCGGGACGAGGTTGATGTTGAGGTAGATCAACAGGTCGCTCTCGATCGCACGCTTGTTCACGCGAAGCGGCTCGTTGTGCCGCGTATGGCCGAGCGTTACCAGGTTGTCGTCGTCTTCGGCGTCGTGGTTGTAATAGCGGTCGGGATAGAACGCATCGAATATCTCCTGTCCGACCATCCGCTTCATTTCCCACGCGGTCATCTTCCGATGGAGCGAATTCGCAATGATCAGGTGAATATCGTCGACGCCGTTCGCCGCACACATATCAAGCACAACTTCGAGCATCGTCTGCCTGAGATCCGGCGTCGCCATCGGCGGCAGCGGCAGCGAGATGTCGTCCATCGCGATCGTTACGCGCATCCCCGGCTCGAGCAGAGCATACAGCGGCTCCATTTCAAGCGGATGATTTACCGCGTATCGAATTGCCGCCTCACGGTTCGGCAGGCCCTTGATCGGTGGGTTCGGATAAATGACCCGCGTCCCGATCGGGATGTCCTCAAGGATGAAATCCTCACCATTCGGCATAATGCGCGGTGCCGAGTCTTTGTCGATGTACACGATCGATTCGTGCGTTTTTCTTCTAAGCTGAAGTGCCATGGTTA
>JAUCQE010000199.1 GCA_030372865.1 Pyrinomonadaceae bacterium | reverse complement strand
GGAACTCGTCGGCAGCGTCAGATGTGTATAAGAGACAGGAGTATGCCTGACGGTAACGCACGTGTCGCCGAAGGCCCTCCCGGTTATACCTCAAAAGTAAAGATCGAGCAGCTTACAAAAGGCAGTTGGCAAGTCGAGTGGGCGAGATGGATCGAGGATGGAGCAAGCCTCATTTACCTCTCGACTGAGATGCAGACACAGACTAGAGACTTCACAATGCTTAGTGTTTCGACTTCGCGAAAGCGTAATCTGCTGGATTTGCCACGCGGAATGAAGACAAATCCTCAATTATCAGATGATGGTTCGGTTGTCCTCTATTCATTGTCTAAGTGGAACGTTCCTGATGAACTGATGGCGAACAAGCTTTGTTGGGATTGTCCAGAAACGAAACAATCATATCGATTAACCTCGACCATGCCAGCGAAATTTGGAAACATGTCGTGGACTGAACCACAGTTCATCGAGATACCTTCTCGCGACGGAAAGAAGATCCCTGCAAAGATCTACTTGCCGCCCCGACATGATGCGAAGAAGAAATATCCGATGGCGATCTTCGTCCATGGCGCCGGTTATCTGCAGAACGTCATCAACGGATGGAACAATTACTACCGCGAGTTCATGTTCAACGATATGCTCGCGAAGAAAGGCTACGTCGTCCTTGATATCGACTATCGCGGCTCTGCGGGCTACGGCCGCGATTGGCGTACGGACGTTTACGATTTCCTCGGCGGAAAGGACTTTGACGATCACATCGACTCGATCGACCACATGGTAAAGAACTACGGCGTCGATCAAAAACGCATCGGCGTTTATGGCGGCAGCTACGGCGGATTCATGGCCGGAATGCTCGCAATGCGTGCCCCGGAAAGGATCGCCGCCGCGGCCGCATTGCGTCCGGTGTTCGACTGGAAGAACTACTACGCCGCAAATCCCTTTTACACGGCCCAGCGGCTCGGCTTTCCTGATAAGAACCCGGAGGCATACAAACGCAGTTCGCCGATCAGTTATGCCGACAAGCTCGAACGCCCGCTGCTTATCCTGCACGGCATGGCCGACGACAACGTCCACGTCCAGGATACGGTCCAACTCGTGGAA
>JAUCQE010000198.1 GCA_030372865.1 Pyrinomonadaceae bacterium | reverse complement strand
ACCGATGACCTCGATACCGTGTACGTGAAGGCCGCGGCGACATTCATCGAGCATGCGTTGAAACAAAGCAACGGTAATCTTCGTCGTGCCGCTCGTTCCATGAACACCACGCATTCGACGCTTTCACGGATCCTCAAAAAGAACAACGAAAGGAAGGCTCGCATCGACGTGAGCTCAAACGGCCTTACTCTTTCGGCGGCGGCGTGAGCTGCTGGATATTCTTCTGGAATCCGTCGCTAAGCTCTCAGCTCAGTTTCATCCCTGGCGATCCAACACTAAGCCGTTCCTCGATCGGATTCGAACTCGAAGAAGTGTCGCTCGAAACCGCGAGTCGTAGTTCCCTCCTTTCAACTCCCATTTGAGCAATCTGCCCGATCCGGGCTTCCACCCTCAGCAGACACCCGTTTTCCCTCGCCTTCCGTGCGGAGATAGCGGACGAAATGGGCGGAAGACAGCGGTGTGGAAGGAGAGGAAAGCATGGACATTCTGAACAGCGGCTCGTTCGTCACGCTCGACAATCGCGAAAAGATCGATCAGCTCATCTACACCGCCCGGGAACTCGCGACCGAGGTGAGTCGCGCGGAAGGCTTCCAGAACGGCGGGCAGACCAATCATCAATTAGGACTCGAGTTGTGGAAGGGGGCGGAGTACATGTGCCGGGCCCACGAGGAAGCAAACATCCGGAACCTATTTCTTAGCAAATTCCTCGAACGACTTCGCGAGATCGAAAAGGAAAGAGGTGCCCAGACCAAGTCGGTCGTCGCTACGCCGGATAGTAGTGCATTTATTCCGGTTCCGAAGACCGAGCCCGTTTCAACACAAACGCCTGCGATAACGCAGGCGAGGCCGGAGCAGTCGCCACCTAACGAGGCCAGGGATGAGTACCTGGGAGTGCTTTCCGGTGAGGATGCCGAGAACAAGCGACCATCCTACGCCGACGAGTGCGTGCCGGAATGCGAAGCGGATATCGAGGCGATCGTGGACAGGCTCGATAATGAAAGTGCCGCCCCGGATGACAATCACCGATCCGGAGAGATCGGCACCCTCGCAGTGCAACCGGAGACAGGGGCAGTCTCCGAAGTTGGTGCCATCGAAACGGCGGCGGACCGTTCCGAATCCGTCGAACGAGGCGGCTCAAACGATGTCCCTGACGAAGAAGCCCGTCCCGACCTGACAGAACCCGTTGAGCCGGAGTCGATCCCGTCGATCGTTCTGGCCGAAAAAGAGCCGTACAACCTCGACGCGTGCACCATCACTGCCGTCATCCAAGTGCTTCCGGAAGAGTCCGGGATACGCAAATGTGTTGTCAGCCTGCGAACCCACGATTTCGCGCCGGTGGTCACGGTCAGCGAGGGCGACGCCGGGGCGATCCTCCCGCACGTATCCGCCGCGTTGAACGACGCCTTGGCAAGATACCGGATCGATCTGCCCGCGAAAGCGGCCGACAAACTGAAGAAGCAAAAGCCCGCCGCCAAGAAACAAACTAAGTCAGGCGCGAAGCCGGCGAACGCAGCAACGGTTCCGTCCAATGCGCCAACCACGGTCGCCGCCTCTCCCGCCCCGAATCCCGAAACGGATCAAGGCCAGCGGGGGCTGTTCGCGTCCTGAACCTACGCAAGAGTCCCAGGAGAATCGAATATGGAACAGAAGAAAGGAACACCGGCTTCTGAAGCGGCCGCCAGCGTGGAGCGCGTCACGGAGCCGAAGGCGACGATCAAGATCGAAGGGCAGGAGTTCGAGCTGGACGCCGCGTTGGCACAGGAGGACAAGACCTTGAAGGTCGTCCTCCAGCCGCACTTCGCCTCGGTCGAGAACGCGAACATCACGCGCGAGGTGAAGGAGGGGAAACTTACGGTCACGATCGTCAAGCGTGCCCAGCATAAGGGGGCTCGGTGAACCTCGAAACCCCGCTCGATCTATTGATCGGCGAGACGGAACGAGTGAACCCGGCGATCCTCCTGGCCGAGGAGTTCATGCGAAGAGACGCCGCCGACCTTCTCAGCGCGGATGAGATAGATCGGGCGGCGGAGGTCCTGAACGACGGCCGGGCGGAGATCGAGACGATCAGGCGTCAGATCGCGGCCTTCGCGAGATCATCCCCGAGTGCGTCGAGCCGGACCCCGATAGGATTCTAGCCAGTGAGTGTACAGTTCAAGTC
>JAUCQE010000197.1 GCA_030372865.1 Pyrinomonadaceae bacterium | reverse complement strand
GCCGATGACGTCGTTCTTCGGGAAAAAGACCGAGAATTCCGAAACACCTTCTTCGATGATCTGCTGAAGTTTGGCAGCGGTGATCTCGCCGTTCGATTCGATGATGACCTCACCAGTCTCGGTGTTGACGATGTCATCGAGTGCGAACGCGCCTTCGAAATCGGCGGTCGCGACCTCGACCTTGTCGATCTTCAGCTTACGGAGATCGGCGAGTGCGGACTTGGTCACCTTTTTACCGACGCGGGTGATCTCTTCTTTCTTGTCCTTGATGTCCTGCTCGGCACGCATGCCGACGAGGTGCGTATCGCCCTCAGACTTCACCTTGACGTAAAGCTTGCCCTTATCGACGACCGCTTCATCAACGGTGTAGAGGAGCTTAAGAATATCGGAGTTGGTGAACTCGGCATTCTTGACGACCTCTTCGAGGATGTTGTCCGAAACGGTCTTCATGTCGATCTGCGGGTTCAGCCACAGGCCGAGAGCACGCAGGAAGATCGTCGCAAGGATCTTACGCTTGCCGAGACGAGCATGCAGAAGTCCTTTCTGGTCATATTCGAACTCGACCCACGAACCGCGGTAAGGAATGATCTTCGCCAGAAACTCGTCGCGTTCGCCCTTGAAGAAAACGCCCGGGCTGCGGTGGAGCTGCGAAACGATGACGCGTTCGGTACCGTTGATGATGAACGTTCCGTTGTCGGTCATCAGCGGGATCTCGCCGAAGAATACGTCCTCTTCCTTGATGTCGCGGATGGTCGAAACGCCGGTCTCGGCGTCTTTGTCGTAAACCGTCAGGCGGATCTTGACCTTAAGCGGGACGCTGTAGGACATGCCGCGTTCCTGGCACTCCTGCTGGTCATGCTTGTGCTTGAGGCCGACCGGCTCACCGCAGTTGTTGCAAAGGTTCGGGCGGACCGCGTTGAACGTGCCGCAGCTGTTACAAAGCACTTCGGCAGGGTTGAACGGGTCGACCTTGATCTTGGAGCCGCAGTTCTTACAGTTGGCACGCAGGTGCTCGAGGCCCTCGAGGTTGCCGCACTTACATTGCCAGTTGCCGATCTGGTACTCGACGTATTCAAGTGTTGCGGTCTCGCGGAAATCCGACACAGGGAAGATCGACTGGAATACGGAATGAAGCCCGATATTGTCCCGCTCTTCCGGGATCAGATCCATCTGGAGAAACCGATTGTAAGATTCACGCTGGACCTCGATGAGGTTCGGGATCTGGGCGGTAGTATAAATTTTTGAAAAATCCACTCGCTCGGGCGACTGGCTCGTACGTCGGCCCAGCCCGGTCGAATTATTCTGTAGCGGATTGTTGATCATAGTATTGAATGCCCTGTGGAATTTACCTGTTGATTTATCCGTCTTATGCTGATAGCATTCTCGAAATATTCGAGATCAGCTCTCATGCTCGACTTGAAAAGACGGCAAACGCGGCCGAGGGCACAACTTACCCTGACCGCTTATAAAGCAGTTCTACAACGAGACTCTTGATTTTCGAGAGTGCCAAAAAAGAGACACCAACTCTCCATTGCGGGAAAACCGCCCGTGAAAACCCAAGAACCGGACAAAATGCCCTAGTCCCGTCCTGATCCGACGGCGATACGTGGAGACAATTTCATTCCAAGCGCCTAACGGTCAGTCTAACAGCAAATTTGCCTTTCGGCAAGATTTTGCGAATTCTAATTCGGAGCCCAAGCCGGACGGCACCTTGGCCGCCGCGGCTTGAACTCCGTAATTGTTGCAGCCGAAAGTCTTATTTGACTTCGACAGAAGCACCGGCTTCGGTAAGCTTGGCCTTGATCTCTTCGGCCTCTTCCTTCGAAACGCCTTCCTTGAGCGGTTTCGGAGCACCGTCGACCAGGTCCTTGGCTTCCTTGAGGCCGAGACCCGAGACGATCTCGCGAACGACCTTGATGACGCCGATCTTATTGCCGCCCGCTGCGGTGAGGATAACGTCGAACGAATCCTTCTCTTCAGCGGCAGCAGCACCGCCGTCTCCTGCAGGTGCAGCCATCATCATCGGAGCGGCTGCGGCAGCAGCAGAAACACCGAACACTTCTTCGAGTTCCTTGACCAATTCCGACGCTTCGAGAAGGGTCATGCCCTTCAAATACTCAACTACATCATCTTTCGTGATTGCCATGTTATTTACTCTGTCTCCTTATTAGGGTTCTTTTATAAGTTGATCGCGACCATTTTCGTGTCGCGGGTTGTCAGCCGCTAGAACCCACGGGACCCAGCCCTCCGGTTGCATCTCCATCCGGCTTTGGTCCGAAGCACGGGCGACCTGACATATCACCCGGCTCGTTTTCCTTGAGTACGGCTATGATGTCCCGCCCGGTGAAACTCACCGAGCGGGTCCAATTCCTTTGCTATTCCGCTGCCGGCTCGGCATCTGCTGCCGGTGCTTCCTCAGCGGGAGCTTCCTCTGCAGCAGCTTCGGCGGCCGGTGCTTCTTCAGCAGGTGCGGCCTCAGCTGCCGGAGCTTCTTCCGTCGATGCGGCTTCTGCTTCAGGAGCTGCTTCAGCAGCGGGTGCTTCCTCTGTTGCAGGAGCGGCGGCTGCCGGCGTTCCGGCTGCGCGTCCTTCCTGTTCACCGATCTGCTTGATCACGATCGCGAGGTCACGCGGAACCGCGTTGATGACCGTGACGATACGCTGTGCCTGTGCGTTGATAACGTACAGCAGCTTCGAGATAAGCTCTTCCTTCGAAGGCAGGCTCGCGATCTCGGTGACCTGTGCAAGGTCGACCAGCTTTCCGTCCACCACGCCGCTCTTGAAGGTGTAGTGGTCGGCGTTCTCCTTCATGAACTTGGAGATCGCCTTTGAAAGCACGACCGGATCGTTGTCGGTCCATGCGATAGCGGTAACGCCCTTGAATGCTTCAGATGCCTGTTCGTAATCCGTTCCTTTGACGGCGAGGCGGGCAAGCGTGTTCTTGACGACCTGATATTTTGCGCCGGCTGCACGGAGATTGTTGCGGAATTCCTGGTCCTTGGCGACGGTCAGCTTTGAAAAGCTGACGATCATCGCGGACTTTGCATTCTGCAGCGACTCGGTGAGGGCGGCAAGATCTTTTGCTTTTGTCTCTCTAGTTTTCATTTCTCTTTTCGCACCTCACAATTACAAATACGCGAGCTCGTCGAGCAGTACGCCCGGCGTCATCGTCGCGGCTAGATTGATCTTTTTTAGATAGCGGCCCTTTGCGGTGGTCGGCTTTGCCTTCATTACCGCATTGATCAGGACACGCGTGTTCTCGGCAAGCTTCGCATCGTCGAAGGAAACCTTGCCGACCGGCGAGTGGATAACGCCCGTCTTGTCGACGCGGTATTCCACCTTACCGGCCTTCGTCTCTTCGATGGCGGTCTTGACGTCCATCGTGACGGTACCTGTTTTGGGGTTCGGCATCAGGCCTCGAGGACCGAGGACCTTACCAAGCTGGCCGACCTTGCCCATCATATCGGGCGTGGCGATGAGTGCATCGAAATCGAGCCAGCCGCCTTTGATCTTTTCGACGATGTCGTCACCGCCTGCAAGATCGGCACCGGCTGCTTCAGCCTCTTTGATCTTGTCGCCCTGTGCGATAACGACGACCTTCTTGGCAGCGCCGCCGAGGCCGTGCGGAAGAACGATCGTTCCGCGGACGAGTTGGTCCGCTTTACGCGGGTCAACGCCGAGCCACATGGTCAGTTCGACCGTTTCATCGAACTTTGCGAATGCGATCTCTTTGAGTTTTGAGACCGCTTCTTCAAGCGTGTGCTTCCTGCCCGGCTCGATCTTTTCAAGAGCCGACAAGTACTTCTTTCCTCTTTTTCTCATTTTACCTCCAGGTACAAACGAACCGCCGAAGCGATTCTCCCTTTAATTTGCACGTTGCCGTGCTAAAAACTAGCCCTCGACCACAAGGCCCATCGATTTGGCGGTACCTTCGATGGTACGCATCGCCGCTTCGATATCCGTCGTGTTCAGGTCTTGGATCTTCTTCTCTGCGATCTCGCGGATCTTGTCACGCGAGATGGTGCCGACCTTTTCACGGTTCGGCTTGCCCGAGCCCTTCGGGATGCCTGCGGCCTTACGGAGCAGGTCGCCTGCGGGCGGCGTCTTCGTCTCGAAAGTGAATGAGCGGTCGCCGTAAACGGTGATCACGACCGGGATCTTCATATCCGGGTCGTCGTTCTGCGTCTTGGCGTTGAACGCCTTGCAGAACTCCATGATGTTCACGCCGTGCTGACCCAAAGCCGGGCCGATCGGCGGTGCCGGGTTGGCCTTGCCGGCCGGGATCTGCAGTTTGATGTAACCTTCTATCTTCTTTGCCATTTTCGATTTACGATCCCGGAATTGCCGGGAATGTCCTCATTTATTCTTCTTCAGCGAAGGTGACCTTTTCGACCTCGAGGAAGTTCAGCTCATACGGAGTCGAACGTCCAAAGATGGTGATGGAAACCTTCAGCGAATTCTTGTCTTCGTTCACTTCCTCGACCTTGCCGGTGAAGCTTGCGAACGGGCCGGACTTGATGCGGACAACCTCGCCAACCTGATAGGTGAACTTCGGTTTCGGCTTCTCGGTCGCGACCTCAATGTTGTGTACGATCTGGTCGACCTCTTCCTGGGTAAGCGGCGTCGGATTCTTACCGCCAAGGAAGCCCGTCACTTTCGGGGTCGACTTGATCACGTGAAAAACGTTATCGGGAATCTTGCCTTTTTCGTCACATTCGATCTCGACAAGAACATATCCCGGGTAGAACATTCGCTCGGAGACGTGCTCCTTGTTGCCGCGAAGTTCGACGACCTTTTCTTTCGGCAGCAGCACTTCCGTTATGAGGTCGGCGAGTTCCATGTCGCGAATTCTCGCGTTAAGGCTCTCTACGACCTTGTTCTCATGCCCTGAATAGGTGTGGATGAAATACCACTGCTTCATTTTCGAATATCCTTACGCGCCGACGATCTTACTGACGATCCAGGTCAATCCCTCGAGAAGATAGCTCCATGCCTGATCGACAACAAAAAGGAAAATAGCAAAGAAGATGACATTGATAATGACAATAATGGTCGTTTTCTGGACCTCTTCCTTGGTCGGAAAACTGACGCGGGTCATTTCCTCTCGGGTGTGTTGGATGAACTCCCCGATGCTCTCTTTCTGTTTTGTTTCTACGGCTTCTGACACAATCTATTCTCCCGAATCGACGCCGGCAATCGTTTGCCGTTCGCGGACAAGCCCCGGCGATCGGGGCCGCTACGATCTATAAACTGGCAGGGGTACCAGGACTCGAACCCGGACCTAAGGTTTTGGAGACCTCCATGCTAACCATTGACACCATACCCCTAGAGCGAATGCAGAAGGTGAATGCTGAACGGATTCGGCATTCATTATTCTCCATTCGATATTTACTTGTTTTCGCGGTGCGGCGTGTGGCAGCGGCAGCGACGGCAGAACTTCTTGAACTCAAGCCTGTTCGGCGTGTTCTTTTTGTTCTTGGTCGTCACGTAGTTGCGCTCTTTGCACTCCGTGCACTGCAGAATAATGTTATCTCTCGGCATAATAATTCACTGAGCCGTTAGCGGTGAGCAGTAAGCAGTCGTTCCTGCTTACCGCCTGTCTCTTATACACATCTGACGCTGCCGACGAGTTCCGAA
>JAUCQE010000196.1 GCA_030372865.1 Pyrinomonadaceae bacterium | reverse complement strand
GCCGATGAGAAACTGCGGACCTCGCCGCTGGCGACCGGCTGCCTTCCGGGTACGACGCGTGAATTCGTTATGGAAGAGCTCGATTGCGAAGAGTCGCTCGCAGGGCCCGACGAGCTGCGGGCGGCGGGGGCGGTCTTCCTTACATCTTCCGGCTTGGGTGTTGTGCAGGCGGCGGCCTTCGAGGACGTTACATACGAACGATCGTCGCATCCGATATTGGGGCTTCATGCCGTAGCCGGCCGTAAATGAAAAAACACGAAACCGCTTGCAGCGGATTCGTGCATTTTTCGTCTGTCTGTGAACTTTTTGGCTTAGCCGGCGGTCTCGAAAAGTGCCAGGATCTGCTTGCCTTCGCCCGAACGCGGGTCGATCGTGCGGAGGTGCTTGTGACCCTGCATTTCCCAAATGGCGGTTACTTCGCCATCTTTCTCAACTGCCTGATAGTGCACGTCTTCGGTGCTTGCTGCCGTCTCTTCTACGGCTTTCACTGCTTCTTCTGACATCTAAAAACGGTTCTCCTTATTGGTTCACTGACAGATCTCGATCATTTATCGAATCTCAGATTCTGACATACCTGTGCGGGTTTGTCGAGTTTTTACCCGTCATTTCGCGGCCGCGGCCGCAATGCGTTTCGGGGTCAGCTCGTAAAACCAGAAATCATTGTTCGGCTGGTCGATCTTCAACTCGTCGGGCTTTCCGTTCTTGTCGATCGTAAAGGTCACAAAACCCCGCGGGAAGTTGTAGTTGACCGACAGCCGCCAGCGGATGACGAACGTATCGTAATGCCAATGTTCGAGGTCCGCGACGAAGTTCGGCGAGGGCAGGAAACGCATCACGAGCTTCCCGTTCTCCTCTGAGATCCTTATATCGCCGTACAGCTTATCGCCATACTTTCCGGCGTATTCCGCGAGGGCGAGCGACGGCTTTGTGCCGGCAACGCGGGCCTTGTCCATTGCGGCGTCGCGTTCGGCGATCGATGCCTTGTTACGCTTAACGGTATCGATCGCTTCGGTATTCCAGTCTCGCTTCGGGGCATCGACCAGCACATCACGGATCTTGTTCATCATGACCGCAAAACCCGGCGACTCGCTATTAGTTAAAACGACGAATCCGGCGTTTTCTTCAGGTATCAGCACCGTGTAGGAAAGCATGCCGTCGAGCCCGCCGCTGTGGTTGATGATCTTGCGGCCGTGGTAATCGTAAACGAACCAGCCCATCGCAACGCCGGAGAAATGCCGCGTCGGATTACCCTTCCACGCCTGTTCGCTTATCTGCTGGGAGAGATACGGCTGGTGAATCTGCCAGGCCTGTGCTTCGCTGAAGATCTGCTTGCCTTCAAACTTTCCTTTCCCAAGCTGCGTCCTGACCCACTTGCTGAGGTCCGAGACCGAAGAGTTCAATGCAACGGCACCGAATCCGCCATCGACATTCCCGTGCGGCAGCGAACGAAGCTTTCCGCCCGATTCGTTATGCGGCAGCGCAGCGTTATCACCGAGGTCGCCGAAACCGCACGTCGTCCGCTTCATGCCGAGCGGGTCGAGAATGCGTTCGCGAACGAAGCCGCACCACGTCTTGCCCGAGACCTTTTCGATCACTTTGCCCGCAGCGATGTACATCAGGTTCTGATATCCATACCGGGTGCGAAAGCTGGAAACGGGCTTCAGGTAACGGACGCGTTTGAGAATCTCGGCGGAAGTGAACGTCGCGTCGTACCAGAGCAGATCGCCGCTGAACGTGTCGAGCCCGACGCGGTGCGTAACGAGGTCGCGAACCGTCAGTTCGCTCGTCACCCACGGGTCGTACATCTGGAAATCGGGCAGGTAGGCCGATACCTTGTCTTCCCACTTGAGCTTGCCTTCATCTACGAGTATCGCAAGGGCGGCCGTAGTGAAAGCCTTGGAATTCGAAGCGATCGCGAACAAAGTGTTCTCGTTCACGGGCAGGTCCTTGCCGAGTTCGCGCGTGCCGTAGCCTTTAGCGAACACGACCTTGTCGTCTTTCACGATCGCGATCGCCATGCCCGGGCCGCCGTGCGTTCGTATCACGGCCTGGGCGTACTGATCTATCTCGCTCAATTTGCTGTCGAGCGTTTGCGAAAATGACAGGACAGGGAAAACGAAAAGGGCAACGAAGAGAATAATTGGTCGTTTCATATTACTTGAGGCAAGCGTGTTCGCTTGGATGCAGGGATTCACAAGATATTTTAGCGCAGCCGATGCCGAACCGCGCCGACGCGGATGCCGGTTACCTATTTGTTTACAAACATCAGGCCATTAGCAGACAATAAGATAGAGCTTTCCATAACCACGGTTTATCGGGTATCCTTGCCAAACCAATGACGCCGATCATACTCACCCTGGTCCTGCTGGCAGTAGCTATCGTGCTGTTCGCCACGGAGAAGTTTCCCGTCGATGTAGTCGGGATACTGCTGGTGATAGCGCTCGTCCTGACGCAGGTACTGACGGTTCAAGAGGCGGTGGCGGGCTTTGGAAACGACGTGATCATCACGATCGCGGGCCTTTTCATACTTGTCGGCGGGCTGATCAAAACAGGACTTGTTGACCTTATCGGCCGTCGAATGCACCGAATGGCCGGTGATAACCAGTTCGTGCTGACGGCACTGATAATGGCGATGGCGGCATTGTCGGCGTCGGTACTGAAGAACACGACCACGACCGCGATGTTCCTGCCGGTCGTTATCGGCCTCGCGGCAAAGGCAAAGCTTCCGCCTTCAAAACTCCTTATGCCGCTCGCTTTCGGGGCGATCCTCGGCGGCAGCTGCACGCTGATCGGGACCTCGACCAACCTCGCCGTCAGCGGCACGATCCAGAGGCTCGGCTTCGAAGGGCTGTCAATGTTCGAGCTGACGCCCGTCGGCGTGATCATCGTTGCAGTCGGCATCTTTTACATGCTCGTGTGGGGCCGGCGTATGCTGCCCTCGACCGGCGGCGGCGAGTCGCTGACGGATCAATACAGCATCCGGGATTACATCTCCGAGCTTGTCGTGCTGCCTAATTCGAGAATGGTCGGCAAGACACTTCGCGAGTCGAACTTCAGTACCGAGCTTGAACTCAACGTCCTGAACATTATCCGCGGCGAGGAAAAGCGGATAGCTCCCGGAGCATTCGAGCGCATCCACGAAGGCGACGTCCTGATCGTCGAGGGCAAGATTCCCGATATCCTGCGCGTTAAGGAAGAAGCCGGCCTTGAGATCCGCCCGGATTTCCGGCTGAATGACGGAGTTCTCGAGTATCAGGACATCGGGCTTTTCGAGGTCCTCGTCATGCGCGGTTCGGACCTCGTCGGACAAACGCTAAAGACCAGTCGCTTCCGCCAGACCTACGATATGACCGTGCTCGCCGTTAACCGGCACGGCGAGACGTTCGTGAATAAGCTCAGCGACGTGATGCTAAAGTTCGGCGACGTGCTGCTGGTGCAGGGTTCACGGGATCGCATCGAGACAATGATGAGCGCCGGCGAGGTGCTGTTGCTTGAGGATGTATCGCACAAGAGCATGCGGCTCGAGAAACGGAAATGGGCGATCACCGCATTTCTCGTCTTCCTCGGCCTGTCGCTTTTTAAGGTGGTGATCGGTGTCGATATTCCGCTTGCGATCGCCGTGCTTATCGGCGTGATGGTCCTGCTGGCGACGAAGACGGTCCGCTATGCTGAGATGTACGAGCTAATCGACTTCCGGCTGCTGGTCCTTATCGCCTGTATGATGAGCTTTGGTGCGGCGATGGAGCGCACGGGGGCCGACCAGTTCCTTGCGGGAAATATAGAATATTACTTCGGCGATTTTGGGGGAACGGCGGTGCTTGCGGGCTTCTTTCTACTTACCGTAATCCTTACACAGCCGATGTCGAACCAGGCGGCCGCCCTCGTCGTCTTGCCGGTCGCAATAAAGACGGCGGTCGCACTTGGGCTCAACCCGCGGACCTTTATAATTGCCATCACCTACGCGGCGTCGTTTTCGTTCATAACGCCGCTCGAACCCGCATGCGTGCTTGTTTACACGCCCGGGCGTTATCGATTCATGGATTTTGTGAAGATCGGCACGGCGTTGACGATAATCGTGTTCATCGTTGCTATGATCCTGGTTCCGGTGTTCTGGCCGTTTCAGCCTCCGCCTCAGTGAACAGCTTCCTGAGCGAAAGCCCGCGTTTCACTATCAGCAAAAGTCCCACCAGTGCCCAAAACAATATCCGGCCCTTTCTGATAATTGCCAGCGTTATGCCGACACCGGCACCGATAGCGGCCGTTTCGGCGATGTACTGCGCACCGGCCTCGTCAACGCCTATAAGGAATGGCACGAGCTTGAAGACGATGGTGATAAGGCGGCTGACGGTCTCGAGCAGGAACGCGTTCATTACGCCTGTGCCGTCGGCGGTGATGCGGGTGAGGATGAACCAGACCTCGAGAACGCCGAGGACGTGAAATGCCGCTTCGAGCAGGATGATCGGCAAAAACCTGCCGGGATATCGGCGGTAAAACCCATAGATGAAGTTCTCGAATAGCCTCACCTGCATGCGGCCGCCTTCGAGAATGCCGGTAAAGAGCCCTTTCTGATAGATCCATTCACACGTCTCGCTGGCAAAGTGCCACTGGCGAAGGACCATCAGTATCAAAAACGCGACGACGACCAGCAGCGCAACGATCACCCCGTCGATCGTCAACGCCCAGCCCGGGTCGAGGTCGAACGAACGTACGAACGTGAACGCGCCGAGCATCAAAAAAATGCTGGTCGTAAAGCTGTAAAAGAGGTTTTCGGTCGCGATGGATGAGAGGCCGACGACCAGCGGGACCTTTTTCCTGACGGCAATCGCTTTCGACGTACCGCTGATCAAAATGCCCAGCGGTATCATGCTGCTCATAGCCTCGCCGATGATCACCGCCGGTACTGTGTCGCGGACCGAGAGTTCGTAGGGTTCGTAAACGGAAAGGCTCCACGCCGTGCCGCGGAGCAGGATGCGGGTGGCGTATATGAGAAGTATTACGCCGAACCCGACGATCCCGAACCGCTGGATATTCTCCCAGATCTCGTTAATGCCGACCGAATAGATGAAATAGGAGAAAAGGCCGACGCCACCGATCGTCAGCAATATCCCGAGAATGGTGAGCCTGTTTATGTGCTGCCTTGTGAATCGTTGGGATGTTTTCGGCTGCCCGCCGGATGTAGGTTCGGAACTCACGGATTTTGCCTTTGCCAGATGCCTTGACTAAAATGGTATTTTATCCAATTTCAAATAACAAAAACGCATTTAGGAAAACAATATGACCGCAGCAGCCACAGGACAATCCGCAGCATTCAACGCACTGACCACACTTTCCGAAGAAGAAGAGTTATTCCGTGCATCCGTTCGTGAGTTTGCCGAGGGCGAGGTCCGCCCGCGGGTCGAGGCGATGGAACACGCCGCAAAGCTCGACCAGGACCTGATCAAACAGCTTTTTGAACTCGGCCTGATGGCCATCGAAACGCCGGAGGAATTCGGCGGTGCGGGCTCGACCATCTTCAACGCCATCCTGGCAATTGAAGAACTTGCCCGGGTCGACGCTTCGATCTCGGTTTTCATGGACGTCCACAACACACTGGTCACGAACGCATTCATGCGTTGGGCAAACGATGAGCAGAAGAAGAAATACCTGCCGCAGCTCGCCTCGGGCCGTGTCGGTGCCTACGCACTCAGCGAAGCGGGTTCCGGTTCGGATGCGTTCGCTTTGTCGACGCGTGCGGTCGACAAAGGCGACCACTACGAGATCACCGGGCAGAAGCTTTGGATCACGAACGGAAACGAAGCGGAAATATTCATCCTTTTTGCCACGGTCGATCCCTCAGCCGGATATAAGGGAATCACCGCTTTTATCGTCGAAAAGCAGTTCGAAGGCTTCAGCGTCGGTAAGAAGGAAGACAAGCTCGGCATCCGCGCTTCCTCGACCACCGAGCTTATTCTCGATAACTGCAAGGTGCCGAAGGAAAACGTGCTCGGCGAGGTCGGCAAGGGCTATAAGGTCTCGATCGAGACGCTCAACGAAGGCCGCATCGGCATCGGTGCACAGATGCTGGGAATTGCACAGGGCTGTCTCTTATACACATCTGACGCTGCCGACGAGTTCCGAA
>JAUCQE010000195.1 GCA_030372865.1 Pyrinomonadaceae bacterium | reverse complement strand
TCGTTATACCGCAGGTCGTGCAGAGTTTCCTCACTCCGCAGATCTACAAACCGCTTCTCGAGGACAATCCGCTAAACGCCGTCATGCTCGGCGGGGCTTCACTGATCGTTGCGGCGGTATGCGTGCTGATCGTTAAAGACGTCGGGGCTGCGAAGATCGAGGGCGTCTCGGCGGCCGGGCATTAGGGGAAGATCAACCGCAGAGACGCGGAGACGGAGAGGAGAACAGGACACGATGGACAGGATGAAAAGGATACTGATTATAAGATCGGCGGCCAGTGGTTTGGCAATAAAGAAGACTCTGCGTCTCTGCATCTCTGCGGTTGTTTTAAGCATTACGATCGCGGCGCAGCAGCCGGCGAGGGATTTTTCGAAGGAGAACGCGAGGGCGTCGCAGGATTGGGTTCGGGATGCAGTGATCTACCAGATATTCCCGCGGCAGTATTCGGCGGAGGGAAATTTCAACGGGATCACGAAAGACCTTGACCGGCTGAAGACGCTGGGCGTTGACGTGCTGTGGCTGATGCCGATACATCCGATCGGCGAGGCGAAGAAGAAAGGCACGATCGGCTCGCCCTATGCGGTGAGGGATTTCTACGCGGTCAATCCGGATTACGGCACGCCCGACGACCTGAAACGCCTTGTCTCCGAATCGCAGAAGCGGGGCATGAAGGTGATCATCGACATCGTCGCGAACCACACGGCGTGGGACAGCGTGATGATGAAGACGCCGGCATTTTACACGCGAAATGCCCAGGGCGAGATCATTCCGCCGGTGCCGGACTGGGCAGACGTTGCGGACCTGAATTACGACAATCCCGAGCTTCGGAAATACATGATCGACATGCTGAAGTTCTGGGTGCGGGAATACGATCTGGACGGGTTTCGCTGCGACGTCGCGGGTTTTGTGCCAACGGATTTTTGGGAAACGGCGCGTGCGGAGGTCGATAAGGTAAAGGCGGATACGCTGTGGCTGGCCGAGTGGGAATCGCCAGACCTGCACCCGAAGGCGTTCAACATGGACTATTCGTGGGCGATGCACGCGATGCTGGACAAGGTGCTGCACGGGCAGATGCCGGCGTATGAGCTGAGAAAGGTGTGGGAAGACCAGGCGTCGAAATTCCCGAAGGGTTCGCTTCGAATGCGTTTCTCGGACAATCACGACGAGCGGCGTGCGATCGCACGATTCGGCGAGAAAGGCGCGTTGGCCGCGCAGGCATTGGTGTTTACGCTCGACGGCGTGCCTCTGGTTTACAACGGAATGGAGGCGGGCGATACGACGGAGTCGGGTGCACCCGCACTTTTTGAAAAGCGGCCGATATTCTGGCAATTTGCCGAGCGTCGGCAGG
>JAUCQE010000194.1 GCA_030372865.1 Pyrinomonadaceae bacterium | reverse complement strand
CGCTGACTCGTGGGCTCGGAGATGTGTATAAGAGACAGGGATAATAAAATATGAGTGCTGTATTGTCAAGTACCTTTTTCAGCGAGTCATCATTACGCATTCAAGCGGATTTCAGGGTTTTCAAGATGACACTTTTGCCTTTTCTCGGTTATATTTAGGTTCGCAATTCATTCCGATAATTAAAGGCCGTATTGGAGCTCCCCCTTGATGCCGGACGCCCCGCGGCCTATCGCTTATGCAAATTTTTCGCGAGATCCTATGGCCGTTGGTCGCGGTTGTTGCTGCCTTTATTGTGGGCGGCATCATCGTGATCGCCCTTGGCGACGACCCGATAGCGGCGTATTCGCTGTTGCTCTCAAACTCATTTGGGTCGGTCCGCGATATTGGCTGGACGCTCCACTACGCAACGCCGCTGATATTCACCGGCCTTGCAGTAGCGGTCGCACTGCGGTGCGGGCTTTTGAACATCGGTGCCGAAGGACAGCTTTATGTGGCAGCGTTCGCGACTGCATGGGTCGGGATGAAGTTTGGCGGCACGGTCGTCAACATATTCGGCAAGGAAGAGAATTGGTCATGGGTCAGCTTGCCGTCGTTCCTGCTGATCCCGCTTTGTATACTGGCCGCGATCGTTGTCGGCGGCTTGTGGGGAGCGATCCCGGGAATACTAAAAGCGAGGTTCGGTTCGCATGAGGTGATCAATACCATCATGCTGAACTTCATCGGCATCGCGTTGGTCAGCTACCTTACGCAGTACCACTACAAGGTGCCAGGTGACCCGATCCTCCAGACCGCTCCGATCGGCGAGGCGGCGCACATCCCGCGTCTGAACGAGTTCATTCCGTATCTCTCACATGACGTCCCGTTGAATATCGCATTCATCATCGCACTGATCATGTGCGGTCTCGTTTACGTCTTTTTGTGGAAGACGAAGTGGGGCTATGAACTGCGGGCAGTCGGCGAAAATCCTGCGGCGGCCGAGTACGGCGGAATATCGCCGCGGAAACAGATCGTTATCGCGATGACCCTTTCCGGCGCACTGGCCGGGATGGTCGCGATCGGTGAAGTGCTTGGCAATCGCTACAATTACTATCACGATTTTTCAGCACAGTGGGGATTTCTCGGAATAGCGGTCGCACTGCTTGGCCGGAATCATCCGCTTGGCGTTTTGATAGCCGCGATCTTTTTCGGCGTGCTGCTTCGCGGCGAGATCTTCGTTGACGGCTTCACACGCTACGTATCAAAGGACCTCAGCTTCGTCCTGCAGGCGATCATGATCCTGTTCGTAACATCGCTGCAAAAATTCACGCGTCGGTGACCGGAGAATAAGACATGTCAGATTTCCTAAACCTTGCATTCCTTTTCTCGGCACTGACCTCGGCGACGCCGCTGATATTTGCGGCACTTGGGGGATTGTTCTCCGAGCGTTCGGGGGTCATCAATATCGCGCTCGAAGGATTGATGCTCTCGGGCGCATTCACGGCGGCGGTCGTGACCTATCAGACCGGCAACCCCTATCTTGGCCTGCTTTGCGGTGTGGCGTCAGGAATTTTGACTGCCGCGATCTACGCCGTCTCGGTGATCAAGTTCGAGGCGGACCAAGTCGTTGCCGGGATGGCGATCAACCTGCTGATGCTTGGCCTGCCGGCGTTGATCAGCGGTGTGATCTACGATTCCACGGGTTCCACTCCGCAGATCGATCAGGCACACAAAATACCGATGCTTTTCGGCGGCCTTTCCTACGCGACGATACTCGCGTTCCTTTGCGTGCCGCTTAGCTGGTACGTGCTTGCAAAAACAAGGTTCGGGCTGCGTTTACGTGCGGTAGGTGAAAACCCGGAAGCTGCCGATTCCGCAGGCGTCAACGTGGTACGGCTGCGATATGCCGCGGTCATTATCTCCGGCGTGCTGGCCTCGATCGGCGGTGCATTTCTTTCGACCGGGCAGTCTTCGTTGTTCACGCGCGGCATGTCCGCGGGCCGCGGCTTTATTGCACTTGCGGCGTTGATACTCGCGAAATGGAAACCGGTACCTGTTTTGTTCGCGTGCTTGTTCTTTGGGTTTACCGAGGCAATGACGATACAGATCCAAGGCGCGTCGTGGGCCAGGATCGGCGATGAGCAGCTTCCGATACAGTTCATCGAGATGATCCCGTACGTGCTGACGATCATCGTGCTGGCAGGCTTTATCGGCTTGTCGCGTGCGCCGAAGGCTCTCGGCCTCCCTTACAGAAAGGAAAATTGATTTTGCATGACCTACGAGAATGCCGTTGAGGCGGCAGAGTTCATAAAGCTTAAGTCGGGTAAAGCGCCGAAGATCGCGGTCGTGCTCGGCAGCGGCCTTGGTGCATTTGCCGACGATCTGGAGAATGCGGTGCGTCTGCCGTATGACGGCATTCCGCATTTTGTACGCTCGACGGTCGAAGGGCATGCCGGGCAGCTTGTCATTGGTGAGGTCGACGGCGTTTCGATCGCCGTCCAGCAGGGCCGGTTCCACTATTACGAAGGCTATGACATGCAGCAGGTGATGTTCCCGATGCGTGTCTTCGCCCGGATGGGCATCGAAACAGTCATCCTGACGAACGCGGCCGGAAGCCTGAATTCCGAGATGGCACCTGGAAGCCTGATGCTGATCTCGGATCACATCAACATGATGGGCGTGAACCCGCTTCGCGGCCCGAACGACGCACGCTTCGGCCCGCGGTTTCCCGACATGACTCAGGTTTACGATCGCGAGCTTCAGAAGATCGCGAACAACGCCGCGAATGCCATCGCCGATGAGCGCGCGGCGGCGGGAACCGACAGTGAGCGGCACGACTTTATGCACCGCGGAGTTTATTGCGCTCTGTCCGGGCCAACATACGAAACGCCGACTGAGATCAGGCTCTACCGCATCCTCGGTGCCGATGCGGTCGGGATGTCGACGGTGCCTGAGGCCATTGCCGCACGTCACCAGGGAATGCGTGTGCTCGGTATCTCTTGCATAACAAACTTCGGTGCCGGAATGCTCGATCAGCCGATAGATCACCAAGAAGTAATGGAGACCGGTGCGCGGGTCGCGGGTATCTTCAAAGACCTGCTTTGCCGGATCGTGAAAGCGGCGAATTAACAGTTCAAGTTTAGAATCACAGAGAGTAGCAGCATAATCGCATGTTCATTGGTATTTGCGGAGGTACAGGTTCGGGGAAAACGACGATCGCTCGTTCGATCGTCGATGCGGTCGGCGGCGAGAACGTCGTCCTGGTCGAGCAGGATTCCTATTACCGGAATCTGGCGGACATGCCGCTCGACGAGAGGCATCAGGCGAACTTTGACCATCCGGACGCGATCGACAGCGAAATGCTGGTCAATCACCTGCTCAGGCTGAAGCAGGGACTGCATGTCGAGATGCCGGTCTATGACATGGTGACGCATACGCGCACGGACGAGATAAAGCGTATCGATCCAAAACCGGTTGTCATTGTCGAAGGCATTCTGATCTTTTCATCATCACGAATCCTTGACCTGCTCGACATCAGGGTCTTTGTCGATACGCCGGACGATGTACGGCTGATCCGGCGTCTTCGCCGCGATATTACGGAACGAGGGCGGCCTTTCGAGCGAACGCTGGAGCAGTACGAGAAGACGATCCGTCCGATGCACTTCGAATTTGTCGAGCCATCGAAACGCCATGCGGACATCATCATACCCGAGGGTTCGAACACCGGCATCACCGTCGAATTTCTCTGCAGCCTCGTCCGCGAAAAGATGACTAGCAGCAACGGGGCCGGCGTCAGTTAAATGAAAGTTTCAAACCGAAGACCTTATTAATGCGGCACGCGAGGCACGCGAGCGTGCGTTCGCACCGTATTCGAATTTCAAGGTCGGGGCGGCACTTGAGGCGGAGGACGGCAGCATAGTCACCGGATGCAACGTAGAATCGGCAAGCTACGGGCTGACCAATTGTGCCGAGCGTGTTGCCATACAAAAGGCTATATCGGAAGGCGTCAGCAAATTCACGCAGCTGGCGGTCGTGGTCGATACCGATGTGTTAACTGCCCCGTGCGGTGCGTGCCGGCAGGTCATTTGGGAATTCTGCGGCGACATTCCCGTGACGCTTTCGAATCTTGACGGCAAGATCGAAACGATGATGATGAGCGAGCTTCTGCCTCGCGGTTTTGACGCATCTTTCCTCAAGTAACAGAGATCAATCGTTATGTACAGAAGCAGCAAAATGCTATTCCGGTTCTCGGCGTTCGCGTTGATCGCGGCTACGTTTTTTAGCGGTGCCGTGTTCGCGCAACCCGGCAGGGCGGCGGCAGATCTTATCATCGTTGGCGGAACGGTCATCACGATGGATAAAGGACGCCGCGTCATCGAGGATGGTGCGGTTGCGGTCAAGGGCGAAAAGATCGTCGCGGTCGGCACACGTGCCGAGGTCGCGGCAAAATATCGTTCGCGACAGACCGTAAATGCAGCAGGGAAGCTTGTTATCCCGGGACTTATCAATACGCACACGCATATTCCGATGACGCTCTTCCGCGGCATCGCGGACGACATGGACCTGCAGGAATGGCTGACGAAATTCATCTTTCCGGCTGAGGCGAAGAACGTCGATGAGGCCTTTGTTCGTGCGGGTACGCGGCTCGGGCTTGCCGAGATGGTCCGCGGCGGCACGACCACCTACTGCGACATGTACTACTACGAGGACGCGATCGCAGAGGAGACGAAAAAGGCAGGTGTCCGCGCCGTACTTGGCGAAACGGTCATCGATTTTCCCGCACCCGACAACAAGACCTTTGACGCGGGGCTTGCCTATACCGAGAAGTTCATCAAACGCTGGCAGGGCGATCCGCTTATCGTTCCCGCCATTGCTCCGCACGCGCCGTACACGGTCTCCGAAGACAACCTGACGCAGGCACGTGCGATGTCCGACAGGCTGAAGGCTCCGCTTGTGATCCACCTTGCAGAGGCGAATACCGAGACCGAGTTCATACAGCAAAAGCACCAGGGAATGCGGCCGATCGAGTTCATGGAAAAGATCGCCTTTTTCAACGACCGCACGATCGCCGCACACGTCATTCAGGCAAATCCCGCCGAGCTCGACGTACTAAAGAAGTACAACGTCGGCATTGCGCATAATCCGCAATCGAACATGAAGCTTGCCGCGGGTGTTGCTCCGGTGCCGCTGATGCTGCAGAAAGATCTCGCGGTCGGGCTCGGCACCGACGGTGCCGCGTCGAACAACGACCTCAGCCTCTGGGAGGAGATGGACACGGCCGCAAAGCTTCATAAACTGCAGCTTTCCGACCCGAAAGTACTTTCAGCCCAGCAGGCTTTCGAGATGGCGACGATCCGCGGTGCGCGTGCCTTGCACATGGGAGATATGATCGGCTCGATCGAGGAAGGCAAGCGTGCCGACATCGTTCTGGTCGATATCGACGGCATGCACCAGCTGCCGATGTTCAACGTTTACTCCCACCTCGTTTACGCAACGAAGGCGTCTGATGTGAACACCGTTATCGTTAACGGCCGCATTCTCATGCAGAACCGCCGTTTGCTGACCCTGGACGAAAGTGTTATAAAAAAAGACGCAAACGCATACCGCAGGAAAATCATCGATAGTCTAAAGAACTAACCGGCGGGCCCTAAAATAAAGGCTCGCTTCGCCGTTTTTTAGAAGAAGGGTGGTTGTTTTGCACCGGGTCATATAAGTGAGCCTTCCCCGGGTTTTTCGCTTGACCTTTACGGAAACTAAAGTCGAAAGGAGGACTGAAATGCCGTTAAATGTCAGAAGGTTTAGCACTTCGGTTTTAATAGCTTTAATCGCTTTTACAACAACTCTCTTCTCCCAAACCCCGCAGGCATCGACTTCGCCGCTGCCGGCCGCGGGCGCGGCTCCGGTGGAAGCACCGCCGGTGAAAACGCCCACCGCCGCGGAGATAATGCGCGAACGCATCGGCAAGGCAAAGGCCTTTATCGCCGTCCGCAATTACGCCGCCGCCATTTACGAGCTTGAGAACATCCGCCGCGAGACCAGCGATGGTTCCGTTTCGGCCGTGGTCAACGTCCTCTTGATGAACAGCTACCTCGAGCAAGGCAACTACCGCAAAGCACGCGAGTTTCTCGAGCAGAATTTCAAAGCCTTTAAATCTCGCAATGCGAACGCCGACGTTCTCTATCCCGCGGTTGCGGGCCAGGTCATCAAGGGTGCCAGGAACCAGATCGACCGTTACCGCGCACTCGGCATTTCGGTCGCCGAACGCGACCTGCCGCTTGAGGCCGTGAACGACATCGAGCAGATGCGCGAAACGCTCGAGATGGTCGTGACGCAGGCAAAGGAGATAACCGCCGAAAAGCAGCAAATGCCGGTGGCGATGCCGCTGCTCGAGGAGGCGACCGCCGCACGCAGCAGCCTAGCTCGCGACGATTATGACGCACGCCGCTGGATGGACGAGATCGGCGATGCACGCGAGCAGATGGCAAATTCGCGGAGTGTCATTTTGAGCGCAGTGGTCGACCAATCGACCGTCGCACAGAACACGACGGTTGCTGCCGCCGCTCCGGTATCCGGCCCGGCCGAGTCGAAACCGGCCGATGCAAAGCCCGTGGTAACACCTGCCGCCAACACCGCCGCGAAGCCGGCGGAGACCGTATTGGCTTCGGCGACGAAACCGGCGGAAGCGAAAGCAGCTGAAACCGCGCCCGCGAATGAGCGTCCGATCCGTGTTATCGGCAGTGCCGCTAAAAAGGCAGAGGAGCCAAAGCCGGAACCCGCCGCACCGAAAGCCGAGACGCCTGCCGCGGCCGGGCCGATGGAAGTGGGTTCGCTGGTTGCATACGCCGTGAAACAGCAGGCACCACGGTATCCGCCGACCGCGAAGCAGATGCGGGCGACCGGTGTCGTCAGGGTCGATATCGTGGTTGACGAAGACGGGAACGTTGCCGAGATCCAGAAAACGACCGGTCAC
>JAUCQE010000193.1 GCA_030372865.1 Pyrinomonadaceae bacterium | reverse complement strand
GGAACTCGTCGGCAGCGTCAGATGTGTATAAGAGACAGGCCTGCCGCCGTCTTCTGCGACGGACGCCTCGCCGTCATACGCACGGCTTAGCCTGTACGTTAAGCCGTAATTCGGGTTCGCCTTCGACCCGACGACAAGTTCGTCGAGCAGCTTTTTCCGGACGATCTGCTTCCCGTTCCAGTTCCCGCCATCCTTCAGGAAACGGCCGAATTTGACCCATTCTCGAGATGTGAGAAACGCGCCCGAAGGCAGATTCGGCTGGCCTTCCTGCATCGCCCAGCGGGCGGCCTTGAGGCCGATCGGGCTTAGAATACGCCGTTCGAGATAGTCCATCACCGACTCGTTCTTCGGCAGCAGTTTGCGCCGCATCACCTCTCCGAAGACCTGAAAAGGGACGGGGCCATATTCGAACTTCTCGCCCGGGCGGTAGTTCATCGGTGTCTTCACGGCAGCAGAGTATGTAGGCGGTCGCCCGATCGTACCGCGGTCGATGCCGGAGGTAAGCGTGAGCAGTTCTCGGAGCTTCACGGATGCTCGCTGCGGGTCGCTCTTCCATTCGGTGATCGTGTCGGAGACCTTTTCGTCAAAGCCCTTGATTAGACCGTCCTCGATCGCCGCTGCGAGGATAACGCCGGAAAATGATTTCGTCCCGCTTGCGAGCATCCACGGCGAGGCCGCATCGTGGCCGTTGTGATATTCCTCAAAGACGACCTTGTCGCCCTTCATGACCAGGACGGAAAGCCCGCGTGCTTCGCGGGAATAGTCCGCCCCGGAGCGATAAGGCGACGGTTTGGAATCCGAGGTCTGTGCGCCGACACTGCAGCCTAAAGAGATCAGGGCGAGAAATATTGCGAGAATAGGCCTGTACATCGTAGTTACCTCCGAATTTAGGGATAAAAATAGCCGGCGATACGAGTAACGCGTCTATCGCCGGCAGTGAGGAAAATCGATTATTGCCGCTGAAACTCCGGGGTTCCGAGCACAAGGCTCACGACCTTGAAAACCTCGGGGTCGCCCGTCGGCTGAAGCAGCCGTGCCTGCCGGTTCATCCGGCCGCCCTGCTGTCCCGGTGCCCGCATGTTCGGAACATCACCGAGTTCATCGTCCGGTTCGTTGCCGGCCGTTACCTCGGGCAGCGGTTGGGCGATCTGCTTTGCGAGCGACGTACGGGTCGCTGCGGAGATATCGCCATGCAGGATCTCTTTGACCGCGGCATCCAGCAGTTTCGTGCGGTCTTCGGACTTGAACTCCTTGAGGTCGACCCGCGTTCCCGGAATGCGGTTGCTGGCGACCGCGACGGCAAAGTTGAGGCGTTCGAGCAAGGCACCGGTGTTTACCCAATCTTCCGCGGTGTCGGGATAGCCGGTCGGTGCCTGATAGCCGTAGGGCACCTCGCCGAGTTTGTTGAGCATGGCGAGCAGTGCCGGGCTTGCGTTCGTCTCGCCGCCGAGAGCACGGATCGAACTGACCGCGAGTTCGAACGGCGTCTTGATCTTTGCACGGTAGTTTTCAGGAGCAAAGAATTCCTTGTCGCTGAAGAGTGCGGATAGCGTTGCCTTGATGTCTCCGCGGGACTTGCTGAATGCATCCGCAACACGGCCCACAAGAGCCTCGCTCGGCTGGTCGCTGACGAACTTCACCGCCAGCTTGCGGGCGATAAACTTTGCAGTCGACGGGTGGTTCACGAGTATGTCGATGACCTTAAGGCCGTCCTTGATGCCGCCTTCCTCTACCTTTTGCCCGAGGACCATTTTCGGCTGCCGGTCGTGCGCTCGTTCGTTAAAAAAGAACTCGCCGCTTTCGACGTCTTCGGGCACACCCATCTGCCGCTGCAGTCGGTTGATGCGCTGTTCCTCGGTTCCGTTGATCGTTCCGGCCGCCGAACGCCGGTAACCGCGCGGGTCGGCGATCGTCCAGCCGGTAAAGGCACGTGCGACCTCGACGATGTCCTTCTGCGAATAGCCGCCGTCGACGCCAAGCGTATGCAGCTCCATCAGTTCGCGGGCGTAGTTCTCGTTGAGCCCGCGACGCATCTGCTGCGGCCGGTTCGCATTCGCCCGTGCGCGTTCGATGCGGCGGTCGAGTTCCTCGTCGGTGATACCCTGGTTCCGCTTGATGCGTTCGCGCATCTGCGGGGTCAGACGGCCTTCGGCAACAAGCTGCTGCAGGCGGTTGTTGCGGGCGTTTTGCGGCTGCGGGTTCTCCGCGACGGACTGAAAGTTATCCAGAAAGAAAAGCATCGCCGGATGCTGTGCCGTACCGACGACGAGGTCCTTGAAATTGCCGAGTGCATTCTTACGCAGAACATCTCGCTCGTAACTCGGGACGTACCAACGAACGGCGGCCTTACCGGAGAACACGTTGAAGTGGTTCTGCCAAAAATCGACCATTACTTCCTGCAGCTGCCGCTCGGAATAAAC
>JAUCQE010000192.1 GCA_030372865.1 Pyrinomonadaceae bacterium | reverse complement strand
GTGGCAGTGCCGGCACACTGCCACCGAGAGCTTTCCTCGGCCGCTGACAACCAAGGCGGCCGTTCCCGCCTGCTGTTCGAAGGCGAAGCGGAAGGCAAAACGCCGCAACTCTCGAGCCGCGCGCTCGCGAAATGGGCGGACCCCGCACAGCGATACCTGATATGCCCGAAGTGTGGTATTCGCGAACTGGCTGAACTTTCGTAGCTCACCCCGCCCCTGTGCTAGATTTAAGTTAATGCTTCAAAAGGAACTAGAAACGGCGATAGTTGCCGCTAAGGCAGCGGGTGATGCGATCCTTGCTCACTATCAGGGAGACGTGATCGAAGAACAAAAGGTTGGAGCCGATAGCTTCGTTGAACCGGTAACGGCCGCCGATCGCGAAGCAAGCAGGATTATTGTCGAAACCCTCCTAAATGCGTTTCCAGGAGACGGCATCCTCTCTGAAGAAGAGGATGACGACATACACCACAGGCTCGGCCGAGATCGCGTCTGGATAATTGACCCTATCGATGGAACGGCTGGATTTCTTAAAAAGGACGGCGACTTTGCTGTTCAGATCGGCCTCGCGGAAATCGGAAAACCGGTACTTGGTGTCGTTTTGTTGCCGTTTCACGGTGTCCTTTATCACGCGGTCACCGGGCAAGGTGCGTTCAGGACAAATGGTGACGCGGGTGAAAGAATCGCCGTTTCGCAACGTTCCGACTTCAGTTCCATGTATCTTGCCGTCTCACGCAACCACCGGAGCCCGAAGATGTCCCGGATCGTAAATGAATTCGCATTTCGGTCGGAAGTGCAACGCGGTTCGGTCGGGCTGAAGATCGGGCTGATAGCAGAGCAGGAATGCGATGTCTACATTCACCTGAGCCCGAGAACCAAGCTTTGGGATACCTGCGCGCCGCAAATAATTCTGGAGGAGGCAGGAGGCCGCCTAACCGACCTTTGGGGCGGGGAATACCGGTACGACCGCGGCGATGTGCAGAATTGGGGCGGTATTGTTGCTTCGAACGGTGTCGTACACGACCATACGATCCAACGTCTTCGTCCGCTGCTTAATGAATTCGGCCGGCATAAGATAAAGTCTCATGCCGGCCAATAATACGTCAGTTTGAATGAGTTTAGTCTGGTGAGGTCCCTGCCTCGAGAGGCATACGGCGGCTTTGTTCTTTTCGGCTCTTCGCTGCTCGCCTCCACGTACTGATTCCTTCGCTTGTAAGACTCAAGATCGTCTTGCGGTTATCAAACAGCAGTTTAAGCCAAGCCCTCGAGTTCATCTGCGGGAAATAAATCCCACGAAAGAACAATCTCGCGACCAAATGCCCGATCCTATATTGGATCGGCTCATGGCGGATCGAATTGACGGCTTCCCAGTTCCGTTCCGGGCTGTAGCTTCGTCCCCACGCGTGCAGAGTTTCCTTTCGGGCCTCTTCTACCGTCATCTTTGCCGGTTCATGCGCCATAACGAATGGAGCGAATTCCAGCCAATGCTTCGGTCGGTTAAGCCGGCCGGCCTTTTCAAGCCTCTCATACAGCGGCGTCGCGGGAAACGGGGTTAGCTGTCCAAATACCGGCAGGCCCGGTGCCCAGCTCTCGATCTGGTCGACGGTGCGGTCCGCCACCCCGACCGTGTCGTTGTCCATCCCGAAAATGAACGACGTGATAGCGTAGATATTCCGCTTTGCAAGTCCGTCCAATACTGCTTTATAGTCCTGCGGCTTCGAGAAGTTCTTGTTCACGTCCGCCATATTTGCCGGGTCTATAGACTCCATCCCGATAAATATCCATTTGCCGCCGGCATCGGCGATGAGGTCAACAAGTTCTTCATCGCCAAGCAGGTTCGCGCTTATCTGTGCGACCCAAGGCAGCTGAGCATCGGCCGCTATTATGTCGCGTAGCAGGCCCTTGAGCCTTTTCTTATTAATGGCAAGGTTGTCGTCGATGAAAAAGACCGCGATTTGCCCCTTTTCCTGACGAGCCCGTGCTTTGAGGCGAAGCAATTCTTCAACAACGCTCTCGTTCGACCGGAATCGGATGGAATCCCCGAAGAAACCTGTGACCGTGCAGAATTCGCAGCCGTAAGGGCAGCCGCGTCCGGTCTCGATCGGGACGACGAAGAACTTGCCCCATCCGGCTCCCATCCTGGACATCAGCGGCCTTAGAAATTTCGGCACGAGAGAGAATTGCTCGAGATCGAGCGTCTCCCAGGGAATGTGCGGGTAGTTTTGAAGGCTCGGCTTCTTGTCGTTCCCCTTAGCGTCGACTTCGGGCGTGTAGACTTCTTTCAGCTCACCGTTCGCGGCATCGCGAACGATAAGCGGCCAAGTTTCGTCCGCTTCGCCTAGCGCGATTGCGTCAGCGTGACGAGGGCCGCCGTCACGGCCGAGTGGTTCATCCGGACACTCGGTAACATGCGGGCCGCCCATGACCACTTTTATACCGGCTGCCCGAAGGGCATCCGCGAAATGATAGGCCCGTGCGATCATCCGGGTCATCGCCCCAATACCGACCAGTTCGATATTCTCCCGGAGACAATACTCGACCAACTCTTCCCGCGACATTGCCTTAGCGTTGCCGTCTACCAAGATCACCTCGTGACCGTCCGGTGTTAACGCCTGCAGTAGGAACATCCAAAGATGAGGCATGAAGTTACGAGTTACGCCGTTATCAGGGTTGTAGAGGAGTATTTTCATTCAGATGCAAAACCGATTGGAAAAGGGCCGCCATGCTTCCCTTCGCTGATTACTAGGGGTTACGGGAGTATTCAAAGCAAAACTGAGCTAAGCGGAATAATGCCACGAATCCGGGATTAAAGCTATTTGAGAAATATCTTCCGCGTTAGAGCCCGAAATACAAATTCGGGCATCAAACGCTTCAATGCCGGCATCCCCTTGGTGTTTACGCCGTATCTCAGCCGGTGTGAGTTGTCCGTGACAGCGTTCCAGATCGCTTCCGCCACTACGCTGCCGTCCGGGGCCGCTTCCCCGCCTTTGTTCATGAATTCGAGTAGTTTCTCGAACCGCTCATTGTACACGTGCAGGTTCTCATCCTTAGCAATTTCCTCCGACCGCGAGTAGAAATCGGTCTTGATCGGGCCGGGCTCGATTATCTTGACGCGAATGCCGAATGGCTCCAGTTCATAGGCGAGCGATTCGGAAAATCCCTCAACGGCAAATTTACTCGCGGCGTAAAGTGATGAGAAGGGCAGTGCAGCGAGGCCACTGATCGACGAAACATTTACGATCACCCCTCGCTTTTGGTTACGCAAGATCGGGATGACCTCGCGGCAAACAGCCATCAACCCGAAAACATTCGTTTCGAACTGTCGTCGGATCTGCTCTTCGCTGGCCGCCTCAAATGGGCCGATCAGCCCGTAACCGGCATTATTTACGACTGCGTCAAGGCGGCCAAACTTATCTATCACGGAACTGACCGAGTCGCGTATCGAAGCCGGGTCGGTAACGTCGAGCCGAAAACACTCAATGTCCGCGATCCGCTTCAGGTCTTCAGCGTTTTCGGGTGACCGCATAGTCGCTGCTACCTTCCAGTTCTTTGCCTGAAACAACTTCGCGGTTTCCTTTCCGATCCCGCTAGATGCCCCGGTAATGAGCACAACCCTTTCCATACGGGTAATTTAGCACGGTATGTTAAATTTGGGGTATGAAGTTTCTTCATATCTCCGACGTGCATCTGGGATGCACACGGTACCAGTTGCCGGAAAGTCCGCGTGACTTTTTCGATGCCTGGTTCGATGTGCTAAAGAGATACGCGATCGACGAACGTGTCGATTTCGTCATCATGTGCGGGGATTTCTTCCACAAGCGAAATGTGCCGCCGGAGACGATGAATTACGCGGTCGCCGGTCTTAGTGCCCTCAGAGACAACGGTATCCCGGTCGTCGCTATCGAGGGGAACCACGATCAGAAATACAATGACAGCCAGTACAGTTGGCTGCGTTCGCTTGCGAATTGGAACCTGATCCATTTGCTCGAACCGACAAACGTCGATGGCCGGATAAACTACGAAGAATGGCATGACGGCACTGGCGGGTTTGTAGATATCGGCCGGGCAAGGATCTTCGGTTCTCACTGGTACGGTGCCTCGGCTAATTGGGCGATCCCGATGCTGACACAGGCGATCCGCGAGAACCAGCGTGAGGGCGCATTTCATCTGCTGATGCTTCACACGGACGTCGAAGGACATCAGACGCATCCGATCCCGGCCCTTTCGCTGAACACGTTGAAAGAATTGAAGGCCGTTACAGACTACGTCGCTCTCGGGCACACCCATATGCATTACGAGATCGACAATTGGGCGTTCAATCCCGGATCGATCGAAGTGACCAATATTGCCGAGTATCGTGAGAACCGCGGCGTTTTTCTGGTCGAGGTCGGCGACGACAATTCGGTAAACGCAACACACATTGGCGAATATCGCCATCGACCGTTCCAGCGTCTTACACTCGATGTCACAGGTATTGCGACGCCTGCGGAAGTCACCGATCGATCTTTGGAGATAATTGATTCGGATGCGAGGCGGGCAGGCGAGGGCGAGCCCGCACCGATCGTCGAACTGACGTTACGCGGCCAACTTGGATTTCCCAATTCACAGCTCGAAATGCAGAAAATAAGGGAAGACGGGCTTAGGATCACAGGTGCTTTGCATTTTCGGATCCGCAACCATACGGTTCCTACGGAATACGCAGTTGCGGCTGATGTTGAAGAAGATGTAAGCCGTGAACTACTTGAGCGGCGAGTTGTTGAAGATCTCGTACTCCGTGACTCGAGGTTCAAAGGCCGCGGCCGTGAAATTTCAGACGCCGTAGTAGGAGCAAAACGAATGGCTCTCGGTGACGAGGAACCGGCAAAGATCGCCGAGTTCATTGGCCAAATAGCGTCTTAACCGGAACGATAGTCAAATTATCAAATGTCTGAAAGCCTCGAAAAAGTACGCGGTATCGAACATCTGGCGCAGTTCCCGCTCCCGCTCGTCCTGCTGCCGAACGAGATACTTCCCTTGCACATATTCGAACCACGGTACCGCGAAATGGTAAGCGACGCACGATCTAGCAGCAACCTATTCGGCGTTGCATATTTCGAACCCGTGGACGAGCTGATCCAGCGGCCGCCGATCGGCTCGATCGGATGTGTTGCGGAGATCCGCGACGTACAAATGATGCCGGACGGCCGTTCGAACATTGTCACATCGGGCCTCATTAGATATCGGATCCTCGATTACGTCGACCGCGGAAACCCATATCTCGAAGCCGAGGCCGAATTTTTTGAGGACGACACCGAGAATACGGAGCGGCAAATGGAGATCGCCGACGAGGTTTTCACGCTTTTCGAGCGAATCGCTAAGGCGGCGTTCAAGATCAGCGGGAACCGCGGCGAATTCCCTGAGATCCAACGGGCCGAACCCGAAGCTCTTTCATTCCTAGTCACCGCCGCCTTCAGTTTTGATAACGCATTGAAATACGAAATGCTCGAAATGACCTCGACGTCCGGGCGGCTCGAAAGGTTAAGATCATTACTTTTGCAGGCCGTGGGCCAGATGGAAGAGAATGCTGAAATAACGGCGGTCGCAAAGACGAATGGCCACAGCAAAAAAAAGCTCGATATTTGAGCTTCTTTTTGCTGTGATCAACTGATTTTTAGAGAATTTACTGAAGTGTGAGTGCCTGTTTTAAGAAATCGATCACTCGCTGGTCGTAAGCCTCTGATAATTCGATCGAAGCGTTGATGAGGCCCATTCCGGACGGGCTCAGGTCGGTTTTTGAATCAACAACCGTCGTTGCCGGAAAACACTTTCCTAGTTTAGACGTCGATTCTTGGTAGGACGGCGAATCAATTCCTCCCAACAGCATTAGACGGCGATTTGTCATCGTCTTAGCTGTATCGCAGGCCGATTCCCGGCGATAACATCCTTGATAAAAATACGGATAAGCGCCAAGCGAGGCGATCTTCGCCGTGACTGAACTTGCGAACGGATGCTTTTGTGCTATCACGCCCTCTAACAGCCGATCTGAATCAGCCGGCACCGAATCAAGTACAAGCGCTCGGATCGATGGATCTGACGCTCCAGCATTCAAAGCAGTCAGGGCTCCGAGTTCAAGCCCGTAGACCCCGATCTCCTTGCCGACAAGCGGCATGTCCTCGATCGAACGAAGGCTTCTGAGATAAGCTATCGAATCCGTCAGGTCGGAAGTTTCACAGCCGCCGAATGTGCATTTTTCCACTAAAGGTGATTGGCCGTGCCCGCGAAGGTCCGGCATGAGAATCGTGAAGTTGGTGGCTTCGTTCAGCTTTACACCGAGGTTAAGTACGTGCGAACGGTCGGCTCCGAAACGATGCAGCAAAATTACCGCAGGTGCGTTTGGGATACCACGCAAAAGCCAACCGCGGGATTTCGAACCATCACGGTTTTCCCATGTCTCGTCAGTTACCTGTGCCGCGCGGGAACTCAGTTGCCCGTATTTATCGGGTGTTACCAAATATGCTGAATTCAACGGAGTTGACGATTCATGAACGAGCCAGACGGAAGCCGAGGCGATCGCGACGAACGAGATAACGAGTGTCGGCGTAACGAGACGAACTAAACTCTTAACTAATCGGGTGGTAGCTGACATAGAGTGTGGATCCCTGAATGCGTTGTACAACGCCGGGCATGAAAGGTGAGTCTTAATTGAAGCAACAGAAAATGCTTCAGATGTGCCGACTCAAATGTTACCATAATCGCCGGCCCTTAAGGAAGTAAATTTTAACAATGATTAACGCACGTCACGCAGTATTTCTTCTCGTTCTATCGATCTTTCCACTTCCCATCACGGGTCAAAGCGCGGCCCACTCTACAACCGGGTCGGCGGCGTCCGCCGGTCCGTCGAAGCGATTCCTGCCCGTTTCAGAAGTTCGTGAGGGTATGCGCGGAAAAGCCCGTACAGTATTTCGCGGATCAGAACCGGAGGAATTTGATGTTGAGATACTGGGAGTTGTTCCCGGTGCGATCGGGCCAAAGCAAGATCTTATCGTCGGCAGGATCGGCGGCGGCAATGCGGACCGGACGGCTGTCTTTGCCGGAATGTCCGGTTCGCCGGTCTATGTAGACGGACGCCTTGTCGGTGCGATCTCTTACAGTTTCCCGTTCTCGAAAGAAGCCATCTGCGGTATTACTCCGATCGAACAGATGATCAATATCTTCGAGCAGGCACAGCCCGCTCAAAAGGCCGCTCGCCAACCTGGAGCTGTTTCGTTCTCGGAACTCGCCTCGGGGAAGAATGCTCCCTCGATCTCGGTTTTGCAAAATAGTTCCGGCGGGCTTGTTTCGGTCGCCGGAAGCAGCTCTATGCTCGCCGCTGTTGCCGGACAAACCTTTCGGCCGATCGGCACCCCGGTTACTTTTACAGGTATTTCGCCCTCGACACTCGATCGATTCTGTCTCTTATACACATCTCCGAGCC
>JAUCQE010000191.1 GCA_030372865.1 Pyrinomonadaceae bacterium | reverse complement strand
CGCTGTCTCGTGGGCTCGGAGATGTGTACAAGAGACAGGGCCAGGAGCAGGTCGAAGTTTTCCGAAAGGTGCGAAGTGGTGAATGCAAACTGCTTTATGTCGCGCCGGAGCGGCTGCTGCAAAGCGGCGACCAGTTCATTGAGTTTTTGCGGACGATCGACATTTCGCTTTTCGCCGTTGACGAGGCCCATTGCATCTCGAGCTGGGGGCACGATTTCCGGCCCGAATACCGGAGGCTGTCGGCGCTGAAGCATTATTTCCCGAACGTGCCGGTGATCGCCCTGACGGCGACTGCCGATCAACCGGTCCGCGAGGACATCGTAAAGTATCTCGGGCTTCCGGATGCCGATGTGCTCGTATCGAGCTTTAACCGGCCGAACATTCATTACCGCGTTGAGCCGAAACGCGATTCTTACGGGCGGCTGATCGAGTTTCTCGAATCAAGAAAGAACGAAAGCGGCATCATCTATTGCCTAAGCCGCAGCTCGGTCGAGACGCTTGCCGACGACCTTGCGGCCGAAGGGTATGCGGCACTGCCGTATCACGCAGGGTTGGATAAAGCCGTCCGCGATCGTAACCAGACGCGATTCCTGAATGACGAGGCGAAGATCATCGTCGCGACGATCGCCTTCGGGATGGGCATCGACAAATCGAATGTGCGGTTCGTCGTCCACATGGACCTGCCGAAGAACGTCGAGAGCTATTACCAGGAGACCGGGCGTGCGGGCCGCGACGGGCTGCCGAGCGAGGCCTTGCTGTTCTTCAGCGTCGCGGACGTCGTGAAACTGAAGCGTTTCGCCGAGGTCGACGGCAACCCGGAGCAGTCGCTGATAATGCTTCGCAAGCTTGAGAAGATGGCCGACTACGGCGAATTGCGGTCGTGCCGCCGTGCGTTCCTGCTGAACTACTTCGACGAGACTTTTGAAGGGCCGTGTGATAACTGCGACAACTGCGGAACCGAGTTCGAGACGTTTGACGGGACCGTGATCGCGCAGAAGGC
>JAUCQE010000190.1 GCA_030372865.1 Pyrinomonadaceae bacterium | reverse complement strand
GCCTTCTGCGCGATCACGGTCCCGTCAAACGTCTCGAACTCGGTTCCGCAGTTGTCGCAGTTATCACACGGCCCTTCAAAAGTCTCGTCGAAGTAGTTCAGCAGGAACGCACGGCGGCACGACCGCAGTTCGCCGTAGTCCGCCATCTTCTCAAGCTTGCGAAGCATTATCAGCGACTGCTCCGGGTTCCCTTCGACCTCGGCAAAACGCTTTAGTTTCACGACGTCCGCGACGCTGAAGAACAGCAGTGCCTCGCTCGGAAGCCCGTCGCGGCCCGCACGCCCGGTCTCCTGGTAATAGCTCTCGACGTTCTTCGGCAGGTCCATGTGGACAACGAACCGGACGTTCGATTTGTCGATGCCCATGCCGAAGGCGATCGTCGCCACGATGATCTTCGCTTCATCGTTGAGAAACAGTGTCTGGTTCCGGTCGCGGACCGATTTGTCGAGTCCCGCGTGATACGGAAGCGCCGCATACCCTTCCGCCGCCAGATCATCGGCGAGCGTCTCGACCGAGTTGCGGCTAAGGCAATAGATGATGCCGCTTTCGTTCTTTCTAGATTCGAGAAACTCGATCAGCCGCCCGTAAGAATCGCGTTTCGGCTCGACGCGGTAATGAATGTTCGGCCGGTTAAAGCTCGATACGAGCACGTCGGCATTCGGCAGCCCAAGATACTTTACGATGTCGTCGCGGACCGGCTTATCGGCCGTCGCCGTCAGTGCGATCACCGGCACGTTCGGGAAATAATGCTTCAACGCCGACAGCCGTCTATACTCAGGCCGAAAATCGTGTCCCCAGCTCGAGATACAATGCGCCTCGTCCACGGCGAAAAGCGAAACGTCGATCGTCCGCAAAAACTCTATGAACTGGTCGCCGCTTTGCAGCAGCCGCTCGGGTGCGACGTAAAGCAGCTTGCATTCGCCGCTCCGCACTTTCCTGAAAATCTCGACCTGCTCCTGGCCCGTCTGCGTCGAGTTCAGGAACTCCGCCGCCACGCCGTTGCTTTTCAGGGCATCGACCTGGTCCTTCATCAGCGCGATCAGCGGCGAGACAACCAGTGTCAGGCCAGGCAGCATCAATGCCGGGATCTGGTAGCACAGCGATTTGCCGCCGCCCGTCGGCATCAGCAAAACGCAATCACGGCGTGATAGCACCGACCGGATCGCCGATTCCTGGTGCATCCGGAACGATTCGTACCCGAAGATGTCTTTTAATTTCTGGTGGGCGTGGGTGATGTCCATCGAAGGTGTTGAAATATCTCTATCGTCCCGCCGCGTTCTTCAGCTTAGCGGCAAGCTTCGGCACCAGCTTCTTTCCGGCGTCGATCGCTCCTTTTATGTGGCGATGATTGGTGAAATGCCCGGCGACGTAGACGCCCGGCACGTTCGTTTCGAACGTCCCGAAATCGTAAACCGGAACCTCGCCATATTTACCGTGTTCCGTTTCAACGCCGAGTACCTTTAACAGACCAAGCTCCGCATCTGAACCGATCAGCACAAAAACGACGTCGTTCTCGATCGTCACACGCTCGCCCGTCTCGCTTTCGAGCTCGACCTCACCCTCGCGTATCTCGACCACCTTGCCGAGAAAGAACAGATTAAGGCAGTGACCGTTCAACTCCTGCTCGAGCGGCTGTTTCACCCAGTATTTGATGCAGCCCTGTTTCGGGTCGGTGTTTTCCCAATCGGCACGAAATATCGCGAGCGTCGTATCTGCCCCTTCCTGTGCAAGGAACAACGCTGCCTCGCCTGCCGAATTCCCGCCACCGACGACAAGCGCCTTTTTCTTCACCCACGGATACGTCTCGCGAAAATGATCGAGAACCTTCGGCAGGTCCTCACCGGGAACATTCAACTTCCGCGGATGGTCCATCGCCCCGATCGCAAACAAAACATTCCGCGTCCGATATTCGCCCTTATCCGTCACAACTTTGAAAAGGTTCGAGTCTTCTTCTTTGCTCCTTTGCGTCTTTGCGGGAAACTCCTCTTTCCTCACGTCGAGCACGGTTTCTTCGGTCCGGACATTCAATTCATTATCCAAAACAAAACGCACGTAATAAGAAAGTAGTTCTTCCCTAGTCGGCTTTTCCCGTGCGGGTTTCAAATCGCCCTCATTCAGCTCAAGCTCATTTACAGTAGAGAACACCGTCAGCCCGACCGGATAGTTATAGATCGTGTTCCCGATCAAACCTTTCTCGATCACAACGTAATCGAGCCCTGCGCGCTTCGCCTCATAAGCCGCCGCGATCCCAGCCGGCCCTGCACCGATGATAACCAGATCAAACATTTCGTTTTAAATGGACAATGGATAGTGGACAGTGGACAATTCCCTACGCCCTCAGTTTTGCGGTCTTGATCGAGGCCGTGAGCATCCTGATCAGTTCCCGACATTCAGCAAGCAATGATTCGGCCAGTGCCGGCGCGATGAACTGCTCGTCGCGCAAAAGCCGGAGCCAGTACTCAGTCTCGACCGCTTCCTTCAAAGCGATAGAAAGCTTGCTGATAAAATCCGGTCGCGACTGAGCCTGGTTCGCCTCCGCAACATTCGCTCCTATCGAGGTGCCGCATCTTAAGATCTGCTTTGAGAGCACGAACTCTCTCTGTTCCGTGACAAGATGCCGGTAGAGTTTGATCGAGCGGCGGGCGAAGGAATACGTCTTGACAGCAAGGGGGTTATCTATACTGGATTCGTCTTTCATTATCCACTGTCCATTATCCGTTATCCATTGTGCGAAGCGCTTCCGTAAACTTCTCGATCTGCAGCTTCGTGTTCTCCATGTTCCGCTTCGATTCGAGGTACTTCTGCCATTCGCCTGTCATCGTCAGAGCCTTGGTCACGTCCTCGTCCAATGCGTGAGCAGCCACGACCAGCAGGTCGCTCAAAGCCTCATTCGCCTCCAGCAGCGACTGAATGATCGTATAAGCCAGCTTCGCATTCGGCAGGTCTATATCAAGTTCTTCCATATTTATCTGTGCGATATTCACGTTGCTTTTATTCTTTGATTTCTTATTTTCTTCTTTCGTGACTTTCGTGGATAAATCTCTTTCTTACAAAACTAGCTTCTTCCACTCAAGTCGCCCGTGGCTTCCGAAATTGAACAACAGCCCAACAC
>JAUCQE010000189.1 GCA_030372865.1 Pyrinomonadaceae bacterium | reverse complement strand
CGTCGGTGCCGACGGCCTCGGCGGACTGCTCGGCGGATTGCTTGGCGGCGGACAGGCACAGCAAGCGTCCTCAGGAAATGCGATGTTCGATATGGCATCGAGCATGCTCGACCGCGACGGCGACGGCAGTTCGATGGACGACATCGCGTCAATGGCGATGAATTATTTCAATAACCGATAGAGACATCGAAGTAAACCAGGATAAAAAAGCGTTGCCGGCCGGCAAGGCTTTTTATTTTACGTCCGACGCTCGGGTAGGTTCACGGCTAAAATCGCCGGAGTTTAAACCGAGCCGACTCATCAGTTCGGCGAAGCGAGGATCCGTCCGGAGCGGGTCGAAGATCGGGTCCGGATTAATGAACTCCATTTGATCCGTATTGGATTCGATCGCCTCAGCCAGGAATTTGAGGGCTTCTTCTTTTCTACCAAGCATCGCGTAGTGTGCAGCGATTATGATCGGGGATGAGCGCTGTGGCTGTCTCCTGAAACGATCATCAAGGCTGATCTGCCAGTAGGTATCGATATTGTTTGAGTCGAGCGCCGCTGCTCTCGGATCATCCGACGGCCCTTCGCCGAAGGAGAACGTGCGTAGGATGTCATACCTGCCGGACATTACGTTGGTCCAAAAGATCCACTTACCGGACAAATGATACTCGGGTTCGATCGCACGCGAACGCTCGCAGTAGTTCATTGCTTCCTGCCACCGCTTGTCATAGTAATAATGCTGGCACATCACTACATTGTAGAACGGCGAAAATGGTTCGAGTTCAAGCGTTCGCTTCAACATCGTTTCGGCTTCGGCGAAACGGCGATGAATGTCGAGGAAGAGGCCGTATTCGAGAAAAGCCCGGTCCAACTGATCATTCAAAGCGACGGCCTTCTTTAAGGAAGTCTCGGCCTCCGTCCATCGAAAGGCTAACTTGTGGCAGATGCCGAAAATAAGATGTGCCTCTGCCGTATTCGGATCAATGCTGAGTGCTTTTGCCGCTGATGTCTCGGCTTCGGTGCAGCCATTCTCGCCGTCTGCGAGGACGATCGCTTCCGCGAGGACGGCGTGCCCGAGCGCCCATTCAGGCGCTCGTTCCACGACCTTCAACATTAAACTCTTCGCTTCCGACCAGCGGTTCACGTCGTTCTCGCGAGGAATGCGTTTGGCCATCAGGTAGTCGCGACGGATCTCTTCGTCAATAGAACCTTTCGGAATGGCGGCGTCCTCGCGGAGCGAGGCCATCCGCTTGTCTATCTCGCGGGCCAGCCGGAGAGAGGCATTTCTTTCGTGATCAAGTTGAGAAGGGCCCTGAAAGAAAAGTGTTCCATCAAGCGCAGCACTGCCCGAAGACACGTCGATCAATCGATAACTGACCCTGATCGAATCGCCTTCCATTCGGACCCTTCCGGTAAGGACGTCGTCAGCCTTTAATCTGGCAGCAGAATTTAACGGATTCGCAACCAGATCGGCCGCGTTCCCATTCGGCTCGATCACCCTAAGGCCGCGAACGCGCCTCACGCTAGAAACGATCGCGTCCGTGAGCCCTTTTTGAGACGTCGATGCGAC
This sequence comes from Pyrinomonadaceae bacterium, assembly GCA_030372865.1. Lineage (GTDB taxonomy): Bacteria > Acidobacteriota > Blastocatellia > Pyrinomonadales > Pyrinomonadaceae > OLB17. The sequence continues at coordinate 722 of JAUCQE010000189.1, read as the reverse complement.
CGCATTATCTACCCCGATAAATTCGAACGGCGCGATCACGAGGCTTCGCACATGTGTCGGGTTGATCACTTCCGTATCGACTTGGCGTCCGGCCGTGAACACCGCGACCGCGATCGTTCCGCAAAGCAAGATGGCGAGGACGCCGAATCCAAGAAATTTTGAGTTGTTGGCGTCAGTATTCGATGCGGCCGGCGGCGGCGACGCAGGCATTGCTGTCGGGACTTTGAGTTCAGGTTCGACCGAGCTCGGGACTGTAGTGACCGTGGGGACAAAACGGTAGCCGCGCTTGGGGACGGTCTCAATGGCATTTTTACCAACGACCCGGCGGAGGGTGAGGACGGTCTGACGAAGATTGCTCTCTTCGACGAAAGTCCCGGGCCATACCTTTTCCATCAGCTCCGTATATGTGACAAGTTCTCCACCGCTCTCAACGAGTACAAAGAGCACCTCAAAAGCTTTCGGAGCAAGCGGAACATCCTCCCCGTCCTTTTGCAGGCGAAAATTGCCGCTATCAAGAAGATAGCCGTCAAATTTGTAGATCGAGCCCTGCATTCCGCAATACTAACAGAAATATCACAGAATTTTCACGGCAAACTAAAGACTTACGCGGCGTCAACCGCCATATTCGTCGCAGTCAAATCACCCGAAACCCTCGTAAAATGACGCTCTGCGTCGGATCTAGCTTAAAAAATGGAGAGAGCGATGAAGAAATACCTCACTGG
>JAUCQE010000188.1 GCA_030372865.1 Pyrinomonadaceae bacterium | reverse complement strand
TTCGGAACTCGTCGGCAGCGTCAGATGTGTATAAGAGACAGGCCCTCAAGCGTGCCGTCATCAAGCCCTGCGACGGGCATAATGTCTGCGAACGACATCTTCCAATTGTCGAGCTGGCCTCGGAGCTGCCGCAAAAGCTTCATCATCGCACGCGGCGTGACGCGGTTGATACCAAGTCCGCTTGCCGTCTGGATCGAAAATTCGAGCGGGGTCGAACCGGTATCCTGCTGAACAGTACGTGCGATCGCATACGGGCCGCCGACCATGTCACCCAACGCCTCTGACAGCTGATTGTTCGAGAAGCACATCATCGTTTTGACGATGTCCTTCATTGGTGCCGATTCATGCGTGAACAGAAGATTCAGGTTTCCGGGCATCGGCTGTACATAGACCGCTCCCGTGAAGGTCACGCTCGGAATTTCGTTGAGCTGGTTGAACTGGCCCGAGTTGATACGGAAAGCTCCCCACGCGCGCGTCGCCGCCGAAGATCGTTTTGCGGCGTCTAGCGTCGAATACAAAAGCTTGCTCGAGGTAGTGGGCGAGGCGGAATAGTTCATTCCGAAGTTATCCGTCACCACAAGGTCGCCCTTGATCGTGCGAATGCCCATCTGATTAAGGACGTTCGCAATGCGGATGGCGTCTTCGTACGAAAAGACCGGATCTTTTCCGGAAATGTATAGGTTGCCGTGGATGGTCGCCGTTTCCTGCTCGTAGCTTCCGTCCGTCCAGACATTCGTCGGAAAACGGTAGTTGGGTCCGTAGGACTTGAGGACCGCGTAAGTGGTCGCAACCTTTACGTTCGAAGCGGGGTTATAAGCGAGTTCCGATCCGGATTCGACCAGGACCTTTCCGTCCATCGACTCAACCAAAACACCCGAATAACCCGGGATCGGAGTCTCGGCCAGAAGCGGTATCGACGTCTTTATTCCCGTCAGCGAGCTCGCCGCAGCAACATCCGCGGAAGTCGGCATCGAACTGCCGGTTCTTTTGACGAGCGGCGTCGCTGCCGGCACCGGGTCCTCACGATAAACTTTGATATCCTGCAGCAGCGGCCTCGGGCTCGATGTTTGCCCAAGCACGTTCGATCCGCACAGCAAGATCATCGCTATGCATGGCAAAAGAACGGATTTTCCACTGAGCATTTTCATTTAGCGTGAGTTTTTGCCTGGCTGGATACCGGTTGCCGGTAAAATAGCGGCGTTTGTCAGTATACCACAGTCGGGCGGTGTCAGTTCAACACCTATCTTTTTGGTACGGGTGAACAACCCCAAAAACCGATTCTAGGATGTCGAAAGGACAACTCTAGATGTATCAAAACTTCTGCCGTCGACTTCGTACGCTCCGTTACCAACGGCACTCGTTAATTTATAACGTTACTTATCGCTCTTCCGTTCCGGAAATTTCGTTGACACCCGATAAACGCGGGCTTAGAATCGAAGATTACCAGCACTGTGAAACGACAGGCAGAGCCCCTCACCATTGACAAGATCCTCGAAACTCACCGTCGGCGAAGGCCTGAGATCCTCTGCCGACTACGGGAGTTTCGGGCGATTTGGAAACAAGGTTCCGACGCCGACATCTGGCGCGAGATGGTCTTTTGCTTTTTCACGGGCGGCTGTTCGGCCCGTATGGGACTACGCTCGATCGAGGCGGTTCGCGACCTGATCGGCGACGGCAGTCACGAAGAGCTTACGCAAGCTCTCCTCGGCGTCCACCGCTATCCGAACGCCCGGTCTCGCTACATCGTCGCGTCTCGCGATTTCCTGACAAGCGATTGCGAAATGCGGCTCAAGAAGCGGATCGGCGGCATTCGCGATCATCTTGAACGCCGCGATTGGCTGGTCAAAGAAAAGGGCATAAAAGGGCTTGGCTACAAGGAAGCGAGCCATTTCCTCCGTAATATCGGCTTCAGCGGCTATGCGATCCTGGATAAACACGTTCTTAACTGCCTTTTCGAATTAAAAATTATCGATGACCCGAAGCCACCAAACACGCGTACTCGGTATCTAAGTACCGAACCTGAACTAAAGGGCTTTTCCGAGCAATTGGGTATTGATTTCGACGAGATGGACCTCGTGCTTTGGTCAATAAAGACCGGCGAGATCCTCAAATGAAGCGACTCCCGCCTCTTCAAAGGAGATTTGGAAATGACGGCTCTATCTTCATCTGTTTCCAACGGTCCCGCCTTTCAACGCGTTGCGTCCGCATTTCTAGTTCTCGTTTTTTCGAGCCTGTCATTCGCCGCGAGTGATATCTCGCAGGCCGCCGAGAATCCCAAACGGCTCCTAAAGCAGGCTGAAAAGTTCGTCGACAAGGGAAACTACGGCGAGGCAGAGAGGATCTACCGCCGTCTTCGCGAACTCCAGCCGAACAACAACGAATTCAAGATAAAGCTCGCCTATTCGTTGCTGAAGCAACAGCGGCTGACCGAGGCTTATGAACTAAGCCTCGACGTCGCGAAGGCCGAGCCGAAGAATTCTTACGCGTACGCCGTTCTCGGGACGGTGCTGGTGTCGGCAGGCCGGCTGGAAGACGCGCGTGAGGTTCTGTACGCGTCGCTGAACATCAACCGCCGTGAGGCACTGGCTTGGGCCGGTTTTGGGATGATCGAGTTTTTCGAGAATCGCATCGAAGACAGCCTCAAGAAGCTCCGCATAGCGGTTTATCACGACGCGACCGAGCCCGATTACGTCTTTGCCCTCGCACAGGTCTCGGCGCGTGCCGAACAATACGGCGAGGCCGCGGATGCCTACAACACGTTTCTGCGTGTCGCCAAGGACCTCGATCACGACCGCCGCGACCGCATCCGCGGGCTCGTTGAGTTCCTGCGGTACCTGAATGAGAGGCAAAAGCTTTACACCGCCTACGGCCCTGACATCACGACCGTCAGCTTTGACCTTGCGCGCAACCGCCCGGTCATCCAGATCAAGATCAACGGCAATGAGCGTCCGCTGAACTTCGTGCTCGACACGGGCTCCGGTATTTCCGTCATCTCCGACGAGACGGCGAAACGCCTCGGCGTGCGGCCGATCGCTCGCGGCGGATATGCCCGCGGCATCGGCGGCGACGGCAAGTTCGAGATCGTTTACGGTTTTCTCCGCGAGCTTGATATCGGCGATATGGAGATCCGCAACGTGCCCGTCTACATCCGCAAGTTTCACAACACGACCGTCGACGGTTACATCGGCCTCGCGGTCATCTCGAAATTCCTGACGACCGTCGATTACGGCGAGCGGTCATTCACCCTGGCACGGCGTAACGATTCCGTGCCGGTAAAAGCGGAGAACGCCATTACCGTCCCGCTTCGTTTGACGTCGAGCGGTTTCTTGAGCGGCGAGGTTCAGGTTCCAGGGATCGAAGTTCCGTTGAATTTCATCGTTGATACCGGTGCGAGCGTTTCGGTCGTCTCCGACGAGGTCGCGCAGCTTGATGCGTTCGACGGCTTTGAGCGCGGCGAGCGGATGCGCGTCATCGGTGCCGCGGGCATCACGGAAGACGTGCCTTCGTTCCTCATTCCCAAGCTCAGCTTCGGCGCGAACACGATGGAAAGCGTGACTGCGATCGCTCTCGACCTCGACACGATCAACGAAGCCTCCGGATTCCAGCAGGCCGGCATTCTCGGCGGAAACTTCCTCCGCAATTACCGGATGACCTTCGACGTCCGCAATTCGCAGATCACATTTACGCCGATCGAAAAAACAGAACCCGTCCCGCAGATCCCATGAAGCAAACACTTTATCTTGAGACCTCGGTCGTCGGTGCATATCTCGACAACGACGACCCTTTCCGGCGCGATCTGACGATCCGCTGGTTCGAGCACGAGCTTGCCGAGTACGATCATTTCAGCTCGATCCTCGTCCGCCGCGAGCTCGAACGCATTTCCGAGCCGCATCGCACCGGTTACATCAATCTCGTAAAGCGAATGCCGACGCTCGAACTCACCGACGAGGTCGCGATCCTCGCCGAAGGCTACATTTCACGCGGCATCTTTCACCGCAAGTTCCTCGCCGACGCGATGCACGTCGCGCTCGCCTCGTTCCACAAGATCGATTACCTCGTCACGTGGAACTTCGGCCATATCGCGAACGTCCGCAAACAAGCCCGCATCCGCCTTTTCAACACCGCCGCCGGTTTCTTCTCGCCCTCCATCGTCACCCCCGAATTCCTCGTCCACAGCTAGATCGATCACGTGAATTAACAAATTATTCTTGTGAATAACTGAAATATTCATGTGAGGAAAGCGTTTATTCCTGTGAATAACTCAAATATTCATGTGAGGAAAGCGTTTATTCCTGTGAGTTATTCAAATATTCATGTGAGGGAACGATTTATTCTTGTGAATAACTGAAATATTCACGTGACGGAACGATTTATTCTTGTGAATAACTGAAATATTCACACCAATAACTCATTTATTCGGCTTCTCAAACGATCTATTTGCCCGTTCGAACGGTATGGACACGCGAATTTTGTATCCATTCAATACATTTTGCCTGTATTGGAATGAACAGACGGCTGGCCGACCACATGTGATCGTTAAAAGAAGCTTATGAAAATAATGACTTCGAGAAATATAAGCAGCGACCGGTCGGTCATGCTGGCGGTCGGGCTTGCTATTGGAGCGGTCGTGCTGACCATGGTTCAGTTGCTCCATTCATAGACGGGCGACGGAACAGCATTCCTTCGGCGGCCGAAACTCCGCTTGCTGCGAATGCTCGCGGGCAGGCGGCAGGAATGCGAGGATCGCGGCAAGCAAAAGCACGGCCGCCGCGATCGCGACCTCGATCTTCACATTCCGAAGCAGCGGCAAAGATGCGTCGGAGCCCGGATCGCCTTCTGCGTTGGCCTGCTGCTTTATCTTCGGATGGACGACGAACGCATTAACTCCGCCGAGCACTACCATCACCAGCGAAAGCCCGGCCTTTGCCATCAGCACCCATCCATACTGCGATTCAATAAGTGCCGCCGGGCCTTCGACGTGTATCCATGAATTGTAAAGTCCCGTCAGAACAATGACCGCAGTCGCGGCCATCGCCGCCTTGTTGAACCTTGCGATCACCGCACTTATCTCTAGCAGCCTTTCGCGTCCCGCAGACGCGAGAACCGCGGGTAGCGCAAAGCCGATCTGCACAAGGCCACCAACCCACACCGCCGCTGCAACCAGGTGAAGCCACCCGGAAACGATGGAAAACTGATAGTCAGCAAACGCGGCCCGCGCGTGCCCGGTCAGGCTTGGTGCCAGCAGGATGAACGCCGATGCAACAAGACCGAACCACCACAGGAAATTGATCCGTTTTCCGCCTCGCAATACGATGACAGCCACTAAAACGACCACCGACCAAGCTGTTTGCATCGCCCACGGCGGCCCGAAGGTCGTCTCCGTGACAACGCGTTGAAGCTGCGCCGGATCGAACGACGCGAAGAAGCCGGTATCGAATAGCATCGACGACTGCAGTACCAAAGCCGCGAGGTTCGCGACGATCAACAGCAGTACGGCGGCGAACGCTATCGACAGAATCCTTCCCTCGGCCGCCGATTCTCCAATTGCCGGACGCAAAACGATCACACAAAAGGCAAAAACGCCCGCAAGCGTCAGCATCGCGATGTAAGCGAGCCACCTGATTAGGCTCTGCGGCCAGTTGATGCCCGCCGGAGTCTCGTGCATCGAGTGGTCCATCTGCGAATGATCGTGTTCGGCCGAAGGCGCAGGTTCCTGTGCGGTTGCGGCCGGCGGAGCCGCCTCGGGCGATTCGCCGCTCTTGACCTCGAACGGGAAAGAGCCCCTTATCATATGGTCGTCCGCCGAAAGTGCCTTCCACTCGACCGTATATTTCCCGGCGGTGAGTTCGGGCAATGCGGCGGCGATCACCTTATCGCCGTCACGAGCCGTAAGGTCGTTGAACTCATACCGCTTTCCGTCACTGGCAATAATCGTGATCGAACTCATCGACGGCTGCACGGCCACGCTGAACGTCAACTCGATCGCCTTTGGAACCGAACTAAGAGTTTCGTTCGCCGACGGGCTCGACGCGACCAGCTTCGCATGGGCAAACACGCTCCCGGCAAACAGCAGCAGTAGAAGAAAGGACGCGGCCGGTTTCGCAGCACGGCGGATTAATGAAGACGTTTCGGGCATACGATCTTGAGCAACGCCAATATGATACGCGACGGACCTGCACTTCGGCGAACCAACCGCACAAACGAAAAAGGGCACCGTGTACGATGCCCATTCAACCTAAAACTTTTGGTGGAGTCGAGGGGGATCGAACCCCTGACCTCATGAATGCCATTCTTATTAAATAGTTTTGGCTGCTTTTGATGAGTTTGATTATGTTCGAATACCGTAAAATTTGGCTCGCCGTAACACGCCTGAAGACCGGAGATTTTAATTGAGTTTTCTTAGTTTGGCGCTTCGTTAGCACACAATCGGC
>JAUCQE010000187.1 GCA_030372865.1 Pyrinomonadaceae bacterium | reverse complement strand
GTGACCTTTTCAAACTCGATCTCGGCTCCTTTCAACCGGCCGTTCGGTGCGATGGCAACGACGTCGCCCGATTCAAGCGAAACGGTAGCCCCGAGCAGCTCGAACGCCTTCAAGTGAAGATCTATCGGACGCGTGCCGATCGCACAGCCGCCGGGCAGGCTCACCTTCGCCTTGCCGAAGCGGCCGAGCAGCGGCCCGAGTGCGAGAACGCTCGCACGCATTGTTTTTACAAGCTCGTACGGAGCCTCAAAGGTCTCGATGTGGTTCGCCGTGACGACATGCGTGCGAAGTGCGGGTGTCAGGACGGTCGCTCCGAGGTCTTCCAGCAGACGCCGCTGAGTGATCAGGTCCTTGACATACGGCACGTTGTGAAGCGTGACCGTCTCACCGGTCAAAAGCGTCGCTGCCAGACAAGGAAGAGCGGAGTTCTTGGCTCCGCTCACCTCGATCTTTCCATGGAGCGGCCGGCCGCCGCGAACGAGAAATTTATCCATATAAAATTCAGATCAGTGCAAAAATAATGAAATTATCCTTAAGCGTCGCTTATGGATACGAAAACGATAGTTTATCACAACGTGCGCTCAGATAGCACAGCCGGCGGCGGAGCGAAATGCGATTCTTGCACTTGGAAAATATTCAATGCAGAATCTTTTCATCTAATGACGGAACCTCGCCGCCCCACATCCAACGACGAATTTCCCGCCTCGGCGATCGAACTAGCCGATGCCGCGCTGATCGCGGCCTGCCGCAAAGGCGACGAGAATGCGTGGAATTCCCTTGTCGACCGCTATCAGCGATTGATCTATACGATACCGCGGCGGGCTGGGCTCAGCGAGGAAGAATCGAACGACGTTTTCCAGGAGGTTTTCCTGACCCTGTTCGAAAAACTCGACGAGATCGAACAGCCCGGCCGCATTCGTTCGTGGATAGTAACGACCGCGAAATTCAAGACATGGGGCATCATCCGCGGGCGAAAAGGGAATCACGCCCCTATCGACCAGGAAGACGCGGAATTGGAAATGGAAATGCTACGGGACGAGTCGCCGCTTGCTGATCAAGCGTTGATAGAACTTGAGCAGCAGCATCTTATCCGCACGGCGATCGCCGGACTCGAAGAGCGGTGCCGCACGATACTTTCGATGATCTATCTCCGCACCGTAGCCGCGAGCTACGCCGAGGTCGCGGAGGCGATCGGCGTCGGCGAAACGAGCATCAGCCCGCTGAGAACGCGGTGTTTGAAAAAGCTGGAAAAAATTTTGACGAAATAGCGGCAGGTGTCTTTTTTCGGTACGGGCCCGCACTGTCATTACGAGGACTACCGGAGAACAGGACAGAAGATCGATGAACTCGGACGAAACGACAAACAAGATACTGAGGCTGATGCAGGCGGACGATTCCGTCGATGCACCGGCGGACTCGATAAAGTGGGCGAAGAACCTCTTTTTGAGCCGCGCGACGGAGCGTAAGCCGTCGATGCTGCAGCGGTTGATCGCCGTTCTGCAGGCGGAGATCGCACCGGGCCAGGTGGCATTCGGCGAACGGTCGGCATCCGCGGGCCGGGCTCGGCAGATGTTGTTTTCGGCCGGCGAGGTCGCGGTCGACCTTCGGATAACTTCATCGGGCTCGAAGTTCAATATCCGGGGGCAGGTCATCGGCGACGGATTTGAAAATGCTGTGGTCGTACTTTTCGGGCCCAACGGCGAAATACAGGCAACGGCCGATGAGCTTGCGGAATTTGAGCTGAACGACGTTGCGAAAGGCACTTACGGCGTGACGCTCACCGCGGGCGAGGCGGAGATAGTGATCGAGGAATTGATCCTCGCCTAAGATCGCAAATTATTTACTGCAGCAGGACGGCGGCTTCGGAAAGCCCGGCCGTCCTTTTTTACATCTGAGCTATCGTCATAGAATACTGTCACCCGAATGGTCAGAAGCGAACTTGCAGAACTGCTGGTCAAAACGCGCGGGAAGCGCGAACGGCGGCGTCTGCTTTCTGCCAACGCAAGCCTCCTCGATGCAAAACTCGCGCGTGAGATCAAGGATGTCTGCTACCGCTCGTGGACAAGTGAGCCCGCCGTTGCTCGACAGGCTTTGACCGCGATCGATGAGGTAGCCGCGATTGTGGACGATCGCGAGACAGACGCACTTCGCGATTGGGTCGGCGGGATTGCATCGATAACAAAGGGCGAGCTTGGTTCGGCCGCCGTCTTGCTGAACGCGGCGAGTTCGAAGTTCAAGAAGCCCGGGCAAAGGCTCGAATCCGCACAGCCGATGGTCGCTGAGCTATTAGCTCTCGCGATGCTCGGGCGATACGCTGACGCGGAACGGACCGGGCGAAATGCCCTAAAGATCTTTGAAGAGCACGGCGACGAACTAGCGGCCGGCAAGATCGAGCTCAACTTGAGCAACCTCGCTTCGCGTCAGGAAAAGCACAAGCTTGCCGAAAAGCACGGGCTCGCGGCGGTCGAGCGGTTCACAAATGCCGGCGAGGCGTCGTGGCGGACGATGGCCGAGAACAGCCTCGCCAACACTTATGCCGAGCTCGGCGACCTCGTGCGTGCGGAGCATTTTTATCTGAAAGCCCTCGAGAACGCCGGTCGGGCAAAAATGACCGTGACCGAAGCCGAGATCGAGGCGAGCCTTGGCGGGCTCGAGCTTTCGCGTGGGCGGTTTGCCGAGGCACTGCGGTTGTCGGCGATCTCCAGTTCCGCGATCGCTGACTGGTGCGGCATCGCAAGCTCGTCGTACTTTCGCCGCGAACTTTCAAACAACCGCAGTGCCTCGGCAAACCGCCCACGCGAAAGCTCAAGCCCGCCAAGGCTCGCCTCGATCTCGGCTTCCGTCACGGTCATTTTTGCTCGACTGGCGTTCTCGAGGGCTTTCAGATAAAAATGCTCCGCACGCGCTAG
>JAUCQE010000186.1 GCA_030372865.1 Pyrinomonadaceae bacterium | reverse complement strand
GCTAAACCTTTCGCGAGATCGACTTCGCCTGCATGAATTGAAGCAGGTACTCGCGGCCGCCAGCCTTGGAATCCGTTCCGCTCATGTTGAAACCGCCGAAAGGATGCACGCCGACCAAAGCACCGGTGCATTTGCGGTTGAGATAAAGATTCCCAACGTGAAACTCACGGCGTGCTCTTTCAAGCCGATCCTCCGACGCGGAATACACTGAACCTGTGAGGCCAAACTCCGTCCCATTCGCGATCTCTAACGCGTGATCGTAATCCTTTGCCTTGATCACAGCGAGAACGGGAGCGAAGATCTCTTCCTGTTCGATCGTGTCGCCCGGCTTCACGTTCTTGATGACCGTCGGTTCGATAAAGAACCCGGCCGAGTCATCACCCTTGCCGCCGACAACTATCTCGCCGCCTTCAGCAACACCCTTTTCGATGTATCCCAGCGTCTTGTCGAAAGAGCGTTTATTGATGACCGCGGCTACGTTCGTATCGCCGTCCTCAGGTGCACCGACCTTGAGGTTCTTTGTAAGCTCCGCGACCTTTTCGAGAATCTCGTCGTGAACTTTTTCGTCGACGATCAACCGTGAGCACGCCGAACATTTCTGCCCCTGGAAACCAAACGCCGCCTGTACGGCCCCCGTCGCTGCTGCATCGATATCAGCATCATCAGCAACCACGATCGCGTCCTTGCCGCCCATTTCGGCGACGACGCGTTTGATCCAGATCTGTCCTTCGCGAGGTTTGGCCGCGACTTCGTTAATGTGCAGACCGACACCTTTCGAACCTGTAAACGAGATAAATCGCGTCTTCGGGCTGGTCGTCATGGCTTCGCCGGTCGCGGCAGATCCGGTCACAAAATTGACGACGCCCTTCGGCAAACCGACCTCTTCGACGATCTCAATGAACTTTGCCGCAATTGTCGGAGAATCGGAAGAAGGCTTCAGCACCACCGTATTTCCGGCAACGACCGCCGCCATCGTCATACCAGACATGATCGCCAGCGGGAAATTCCACGGCGGAATGATGGCACCAACGCCGAGCGGTATGTACTCCATGCTGTTGTCTTCGCCCGGGATCTTCGTTATCGGCTGTTCCTGCGACCAACGCAGCATTTCACGTGCATAGAATTCCATGAAATCGATCGCCTCCGCGGTGTCACCGTCGGCTTCTGCCCAGGTTTTTGCGACTTCAACGACCATCCACGCAGAAAGCTCGTACTTCCGCTGCCGCATTATGTCGGCGATCTTGAAAAGATACTCTGCCCGCTCGGCTGCCGGCACATTACGCCAGGTCTTGAATGCCTCGGTCGCCGCATCGATCGATCGCTGTACCAGCGAAAGGTCGTCATCGACCTCCGAAAACACGCCAACGACCTCGTCTTTCTTTGCGGGATTGAAACTTTTAAACTTCGATTCGATCGCGACGCGCTCGCCGTCGATCAGGCACTTATATTCTGCACCAAGTTCGCCGCGGACCTTCTCGATCGCCGCTTGCATTGCTGCTGCGTTCTCGGGCTTGGAAAAATCAGTGAACGGTTCGTTTTTGAACTCATCAATTACACGTTTGGTCTGCATAGGTGACACACTACTCCCACTTTCCGGTTTTCTGTAACCTTTTGATTTTACGCTTCGCGAGTTCGCGTTTCAAGGGACTCATCCGGTCGAGAAACACGATCCCGTCACAATGGTCGGTCTCGTGCAAAACGCATCTCGCGGCGAGGTCCTTCAGATCTAGTTCAAAATGCTCGCCCTTCACGTCCTGAGCACGGACTATCACGCGCATCTCGCGTTTTACCGTCTGATAAAGCCCGGGAAACGACAGGCAGCCTTCGTCGCCGACCTGCTCGCCCTCTACACTCACGATCTCAGGATTAATGAACGCGTGCTTTTGAGCCGGCCCGTCATCCGACGGCACATCCATCACAAAGAATCGCTGCGAGATGCCGACCTGCGGTGCAGCAAGTCCGACCCCGCGGGCGTCGTACATCGTTGCGAACATCCGCTGGACCGTATTTTCCAGCTCTTCATTAAACTCGTCGGGCATTACCGGTTTTCCGACCGAAAGCAGTACGGGCTCCGGGTAATTGACTATCCGAAATATCGACATTCCTTTATTTTACAAACAAATACATACAAGCGTAAACGCGCCGCGAACCACATTGAAGATCGTGTGGATGCGACGCGCAGATGTCAGGTTCCGCCCTTCGGCAGCCGTTCAAACTAAATTGTCTTTAAGCTCGGGTGAGTGATTCCGAACGCCGAACCTTACCTTTGCAGGTAAAGCTGCGTCACGTAGACTCGTCCGTCTGCCGCCTTGGCAATGCCGACACCGGCAGCGGACCAACGAGAATCCAAAACATTCTGTCTGTGAGATTCCGAGTTCATCCACATCTTGACCGCGAGCGGCGAGAAATCCGCAACATTCCTGCTGTTGAAAAGATTTTCTCCGACGCTTCGCCAGTTATGGATACCGGCCGATTCGATTCGTTCGCTAACGGTGGTGCCGGCGTTTGGATCGACGTGGCCGAAAAACTCGCCCGCGGCCATTCGCCGCGAGTACTCCCTGGCGATCGCGGCCAGCGATTCATCCCAAGCAAGAAAGTTCAACCCGCTTTGGGACCGCTGCCGGTTCACCAGATCATAGATCCTCATTTCATCGAGGTTCGCAACCGCGAGATTTGGCCCTGAATCAAGAGCAACGAAATATGCCCGACTCTGGGAATAGCCCGAAATGGTTGCGCAGACTAACAAAAACGCCGTCAGGCAGACACAACGAAACTGCATTTTATAAACTCCGGGTGAAGGAATCGGTATCTCGGGGGAAAGATGGGTACGAAATCCACCTTGAGATTACAACAATGAAAAACGTACATCAAGAAAAATTTTGGAAATCGGCGATTTTATTTGTATACGGCTCTAATTTGTCTTCGAACCGTCGCGGTTTGTATTAAAATAGGACTTGAAA
>JAUCQE010000185.1 GCA_030372865.1 Pyrinomonadaceae bacterium | reverse complement strand
GATCAATACTCTGAGAACGCTTTGCCGTTGCTGTCCGTCCCGGGGGCGGTGCTCTTTACGTTTACCATGCCCTGCTCGCCATCGGTCGAATTCGGGTCTTCGCCCTGGACCTCTTCCCACTCGGTGGTTTCAATTACAGGGTCGATGGGGCGTTCTCGAAGATACTTGGCCTCGACCAGCTCATCGACGTTCTGAGGCAACTTGCCTTTGTCGCCGGAGAATTGTTCGATAGCTCGCCGCATCTGCCAAAGGTTTTCCTTTAGCACGGCCTCTTTCGCCTGCTGTACGCTTCGCTGGTAGGTCGGCACGGCGACCGACAACAGAATGATCAGGATGGACATCGCGATCATCAGCTCAAGCAGCGAGAATCCGCCCTCACGCCGGATCATACTTGGCCCACTTAGTTTCATCCTACCAATCACTATATTTATCACCGTTTAGAGCTGTACCTGTCGACGCGGAGCGAACATCGAACACGTTGATGTTGTCCCAGCTTTCGTCGTCCGCCTCTTGATACGACGAGCGAAGTTTCCAGTCCGATTCCCCCGTCATCGGGTCGATCGGCATCGACCTTAGGTAAACCTTTTTCACCTCGTCGGTCGAATTCAACTCGGTCGCGTTTGGCCCGCTAAGTCCGCCGCCACCAAGCGTAATGCCTCTCTGTTTGACCGTTACGCCCTCGACCAGAATATCCAACGAAGGCGGGTAGCGGTCGAGGTTCTCCGAGTCGAAGATCGTGCAGTCGTCGATAACTACGCGGCTTCGCGGGTCGGTCGGAACATTCTGCTGGTTTGGCAATCGTCCGCCGCCTGCTGTGGGATTGCCGGTCGTCACCGCACCTGCCGGACAGGCACCGACCGAATCGCGCTTGAACTCGTCAATAGCGTTTCGGATCTGGCGGAGGGTCTCGCGGAGGCGAATTTCTTTTTGCCGCTGAACCGCGTTCTGGGCCATCGGTATGGTGCCCATCACAAGGATAGCCAATACCGTCAGCGTGATCACGAGTTCGAGCAGGGTGTAACCACGCTCCGCGGAGACGGCACCCGAGAACTCTTGTGCGACTGGCATATGATCAAAATACGATCGCAAAATTTCTTCCGTCCGCGGAGAGGAAGTTCATCGCTTCCCTTTCCAGCGTCAACGCCGGGACGCCGTCGACCAAAGCCTCGATCTCAAGGATCGCGAGAGAACCGACGTTCGATTCGACCGCACCGTCCGGGTGGGCGACGGAGAAGAACACGCGTCCATTCTGGTTCATGTAAGGCTGTACGACCCCGTTGGCGAGTGCCGGGCCGAACATATCGCCGTACATCACCGAACGGACCACGACGGCTTTTTCGTCGAGCCTGAGCCCGAGGACCGCCGAGCGGAATGCTGCGGACGATTCGGCCTTTACTGCGATTCGGACACGCTGGCCGGCCTTCAGCGGAGCGGCCAACTGCTCGACCATGACCTTTGCCGAAAGCGAGTTAGCAACCGGACCCGTTGCGGTATCGGCGACCGGTGTCGAAGCAACCGGGGCAAATGTGTTCGCGGTCTTTGCGATATCGAGCGTTCTGGCACTCGTATCGATCGGCCTGATCAGGAGATTACCGGAGTCTGCCGATACCGCCGTCGTTTCTGTTGCGGGTGCTGCCGGCTTTGCGGCCGCACTGGCTGCATCTGTCCGGACGTATTCGGGAGCCTTCTGGTCAGGCAGCTGCACTTGTGCCGTGTTTGAGACCCGGCGAGCGGATGCGAGATATTCGTCACGCTCTTCCTGGATGATCATCGCCTCAAGCGAACTGCTGGTCGGGACGGCGACGCTGCCCGTCGGGCGTTCGACCTCGTCCTCCGGCAGAATGGCAGGAGCACGAATGACCCGAGGAGTGACAGCGATAACGAGATCGACCTGACGATTGTCACGCGTCGGTGCCGTGAACAAACGGCCGATGATCGGGATCAGGCCAAGCAGCGGAAGTCCCGTTCGGCCTTTGCTCTCGACGCCCTGAGCCACGCTGGCGAGAAGAAGCGTCTTGTTGTTCTGAACGCGTGCAGTTCCTTTGATCGTCCGTTCGGTAAAGACCGGCTGGTCCGTCAGGGCACCCGCAACGTCTTTGGACTCGATCTCCATCTGGACCTGAACATCCTGGTTCGGGAAAACGATCGGTTTGAATTTTAGCGTTAGACCGACCTGCTCATAATTGTAAACGTCACCGAAAACGTTGTTATTGTTGTTGCCGCCGCTGCCATTTACAGGAGCAAACGAAGCCGTGCGGACCGGGACACGCTGGCCGATGCGGGCCGACGAATCCTGGTTATTGAATGCGTGGATCTGAGTTGACGCGAGCAGCTTGGTGTCGTTCTTCGATTGCAAAGCGGCGATCGTGCTGACAGGCAGCCCGAGGGCAATACTAGAGACGTCCACGTTCGGGAATCCCATACCGCCCGTGATCGGCTGCGTTGAACCGCGGCGTACGAAGGGCAGGCCCACGCCGCCGAGGTTTAGAAGCGTTCCGTCAGCACCGCCGGTTCCCAACTGGTTGCCGAACTGAAGCAGGTCGTTCTTGTTGACCTCATAGATCGCGACGTCCATCACGACCTCGGCTCGGTCCTTATCGAGTGAACCGATAAGTTTCTCGATGAGTTTGATATTCTCGGCAGTGTCGCGAACCGTAATGCTGTTGGTCGCTTCGTCTTCGAGCACGATCGTTTGGGCACGGCCCGGCTGGACCGGGATCGCAGCCTGGATAACCGCCTTTACTTCTTTAGGAGCGGCGTTCGCAAGGTAGAACGTACGAAGTACGAGCTGTTGAAACTTCGTCCGGGACTGGCTGTTCGCAACCAGGATAGTTCGCGGGCCAACCCGTTGGAAGAACAGGTTCTCCTGGAGAAAAATGTAATCGAGAGCCTTTGCCGGCGTGACGCTCTTGAGGTCGATCCTGACCGTTCGGTTATCAAGTCGCGATTCGGACTCGAACAGAACATTGAGGTCGAGCTCTTTTGCCAGTTCCTTTACGATCACCATCAGGTTCACGCCCGATGGGAACGACACGTCGCGAAGCTTCTCAAGCTTCTGCGGCATCCGGAAACCATCGTCGGCGGTACCGCCGGTCGGTACTATCCTGACCTCGCCCGTTGACGAAGGATCAGGGTTGCCGCCCTTCTGCACTGCCTCCTGGAGCCTCACCATTCGGGCCATCTCGGATTTAGCCAGTTCGTTCACGGGGTCGTACGCATAGGCTTTGCGAAAGGCGATGTACGCGCCTTCAAAGTCACGCTCCTGGGCGAGCGTGCGGCCTTTCTGCATGTACATCTGCGACGCGTTGAACAAAGCCCGGCGAAGGTGGAGTCGATATTCCGGATTCTTCGGATTATCGTTGACCGCCAGCGTGAACATTTCCGCCGCCTTGTCCCATTCCTCGGCAACCTCGTGTTTTAGGCCCTCTTTGAAATACTTTTTGCCGTCGCCGCGTGCCAGAACGGCGGTCGGCGAAAGCAGGGCGATCATGAGGAACAATCCGAGCAGGGTGCGGAGCTTTGTTACGTTTTTCATATTGACCTGAACTGAGATCTCGATCGACGAGACAGTGCCTGTATCCGATTTAATTTCACGACTGATTTCACTGAAGGTTGCAAAAAGATCAGTCAATGGTGGGCACTACCTGAGCGCTATGCAGATTTTCGTCCCAAAATGCCTAAAAATCAAGTGTTTTCTGGAGTTTTCGCTCGATCGAGCCGCAGATCACGCCCCGGGAACGGCCTCTTCGGCCGTGATGCGTTCGAGTGCCCGCCTAGAAATCGTGGCGATGACGATAACGGTAAAGATAGTCGCCGCCACTCCGAGAGCGAAAATGTAGGTATCACGCGTGTTTGATATGTCCAGTTCTGAAAGGCCCGAGCCGATAAAAGCGACCGCGGCCGACCGAGGGAACATGCCGACGGCGGTCCCGATCAGGAACGACCTTATCGGCACGCGGGCCGATGCCATCAGGAAATTTGTCAATGCGAACGGCATTATGACCGAGATCCGGAGAAGGATAACGATCGCGGTCGTCCGCCAGAAATTATCCTTGACCAAGGAGCGGTAAACCGCGGCGGCCTTGGGATATCGATCGGCAATGTCGGGAAGTTTGCCGCCGCTGATGCGTGAATTGATGAGGAACGAGATGAACGCTGAGCCAACGATGCCGGAGATAAGTATCGCGAGACCGAGTTCAAAGCCGAATGCCCAACCGCCCACCAGCCCGATGACGTTAGTCGGCAGCAGCGAGAGGCCGCAGAAGAATATCGTGCTCGCGAGGTAAACGAAGCTGCCGGTTTCCCAGTTGATACGCAGCCACCCGCCGATGGGCTGCAGGAAGGCGATCAAGGTAACGCTTCCGAGAACGGGCAAAAACGTAGCGACCAACGCCATCGGCGTCAGTCGGCCCAGTTCCCGAACGTGCTTCTTTACCTTAGCGACCATCTTAAAAATCCTAACACATTGCTAATGTTTGAGCATTTGGCGTCGCAAATAGTCAAGAGCGGCCTGGCTTGCCCGCCAGCGGATCAAATACCGGTCGCCGGGGAGAACAAGCTTAAGCGATTTGGTGCCGCGGCTATCGGCGTAACCGACGAATACGGTTCCGACCGGCTTTTCCTCGGAACCGCCGTCCGGGCCTGCGATGCCGGTGACGGAAACTGCGTAATCGGTCCCCGAACGCTCGAGCATTCCCTTTGCCATCGCCTCGGCGGTCTCGGCACTCACGGCACCGAAAGACTCGAGCGTCTCTCGCGGTACGTTCAGCGTGCGGATCTTCGCCTCGTTCGCATAGGTCACGCAGCCTTCGATGAAATACGCGGACGAGCCGGGCACTTCGGTAATTCTGCGGCCGATCAACCCGCCGGTGCAGCTTTCGGCGACGGAAACGGTCTTCCCGCGTTCTTTCAGCATTCGCCCGATGACCTGTTCCATCGTTTCGCCGTCGGTCGTGAAGACCGCGACCCCGAGGGCTTCGGCGATCTTTTCGACGAGTTCTGCGAGCACGGCGTCCGCTTGTTCGGCGGTCTCGGCCTTCGAATAAAGATGTACCTCGACCTCTGTTTTGTTGAAAAGGATCGCCGTTCGAACGCTTTCGTAGGTTTTATAGATCGGGGCGATGGCGGAATCGACGGCCGATTCGCCCATTCCCGAAACGCGAAGGATGCGGCGGCGGACGACGACTTCGCCGACTTGCTTCTGCAGCACGGGCAGCACGAAGTCCGTAAACATCGGCTGATTTTCACGCGGCGGGCCGGGCAGGACGATCAGATACGTTTCATCGTGTTCGAAAAGCATCCCGACGGCGGAACCGTTCGGATTCGGCAAAACCTCCGCTCCGTCGATGACAAAAGCCTGTCTTTTATTGATCTCGGGCATTTCCCTGCCCCAGCGGCGAAAACGCACGCGAAGTTCGGCTTCGAGTTCCTGCCGAAAAACGAGTTCCCTCTCGACCGCTTTTGCCGCGACCTGACGGGTAATGTCGTCCTCCGTCGGCCCCAATCCGCCGGTCAGGATAACGATCTTCGAACGGTGAAGAGCATCCTTAATTGTCTCGAGCAAACGCAGTTCATCGTCGCCGACGATCGTTTTCAGCATCACTTCGATGCCGATCTCGTTGAGTTTTTCCGTCAGCCACAAGCTGTTCGTGTCGGTTTTCTCAGGGGTCAGCAGTTCGGAACCGATCGCAATTATCTCGGCAGTCAGCATATTGTAGAAGAATAGCAGAAAACCGCCCTTAACCCGCCAAATGCCTTAAATAAACACATTTACGAGCCAGAAAACCCGAACGCAGAATCATTTTGTGCGGTCACAGAATCGTTTTGCGTTGTCACAGAATCGTTTTGCGGCGTCACAGAATCGTTTTGTGCACGCACAAAATGGATTTGCGGCACAACAGAATCGATCTGTCGTACCGCAAATTGTGTTTTTGGAGCCGTAAAATCGGGATTTGTAGCGATAGACTTCGAAAGTCGGTCGATCGGGCCCTTTTTTGTTCGCCTAATAGATCTCGACCACGGGTTTTCCTTCGGCGTTGATGTAGGCACGGTACATTCCCTCAGTAATAAAGGAGATGCCGATGTTGCCGAATTTGTCGACCGCGATCACGCCGCCGTCGCCGCCGAGTTTCTGCAGTTTTTGCTTGATAACGGTGTCGACAGCCTGCTGTATCGGCATCGCACGGTACTCCATAAGTGCCGAAATGTCGCGTGCGACGCCGAGGCGGATGAAATATTCGCCCCAACCGGTCGCCGAAACCGCACACGTCGCGTTGTTTGCGTACGTTCCCGCACCGATGATCGGTGCATCGCCGACACGGCCGAATTTCTTGTTCGTCATCCCGCCGGTGGACGTGCCGGCAGCGAGATTTCCGTCCTTATCCAACGCGACCGCACCGACGGTGCCGAAACGATTCGAAGGCTCGCTCGCGGCGCCACCTGCTTTTGCGGAACTCCCCTTCGGCTTCTCTTTTTCCTCTTTGAGTACCCGCTGAAGGGCGTCCCAACGCTCCTGAGTCCAGAAATATTTCGGATCGACAAGCTGAATGTTCTGCGTGATCGCGAACTTCTCCGCTCCCTCGCCGACCATCATCACGTGCGGGCTCTTTTCCATCACGGCACGGGCGAGAGTTATCGGGTTTTTCACCCTTCGCAGCCCCGCGACGGCTCCGGCCGCAAGCGTTTTGCCGTCCATTATCGACGCGTCGAGCTCATTCTTGCCGTCGTTCGTGAAAACCGCACCTTTCCCAGCGTTGAACAGCGGCGAATCTTCGAGAATGCGTATCGCGGCCTCGACCGCATCCAGCCCGGGCTTTCCCGCCTGCAAAACTTTATAGCCCGCCAGCACGGCCTCTTCGAGCTTTGCACGATATTCTTTTTCCTTCTCAGGCGTCATCGAAGCTCGGCTGACCACGCCCACGCCGCCGTGAATAACGAAACCGAGACGCGGATCCTGCGGGCCCTGCAGCTGCTTGATCTCTGCCCCGGACGATCTCTGTGCAAAACCGGACGGAACGAACGGGAAAAGCGTGAGTAACAGTACGAGGGTAAATAGTCTTTTCATTTTTCCGGCTGGTAAGTTGGAGAACTTACGATATTTCACTTTGCTTTGTATCGACAGGCCGCCCGAACCATTTCCTGAACCTTTCGCTCGCGGCAAGCCGTTCGGCTTCCATGATGCACCACGGAGAAAGCTCGGTTTGTGGGTCGCGAGCCATTCGCAGAAATTCCTCCCACGGCATCCATCTCGTCGACTCGACCTCGTCGGCATTGGGTTTCGGCTCGCGATCGTCGAACGCGGTCAGCACGGGGCAGATCTCATTCTCGACGATGCCCTCCTTTTCCGCACGATAGCGGAACTCGGGCAGCATGTTCTCGACCTTGATGCCGCCAATGCCGAGCTCGAACCGCGTGCGGCGAACCGCAGCGTCCTCGACCGTTTCATGCAGCATCACGTGGCCGCAGCAGGAATTCGACCAAACGCCCGGCCAGGTCTGCTTGCTTAGTGCCCTCTGCTGCAAAAGAAGTTCGCCGCGGGAATTGAAGATGAAAACGGAGAAAGCACGGTGGAGTTCGGTCGCATCAGTGTGCACAAGTGCCTTGCGTTCGGTTCGCAGCGGCCGGTTCTCTTCATCGACAAAGACGAGCATCTCATCGAACGCATAATACTTCCGGACGTACGCGGAAAACACGGCTGCGGTCAATGAAACGCCGATCAAGGCAGGCAATATCATTCCCGCGAACGCGGCGAACAGCGTCCAGAAAATGACGATGAAGACCACGCTCACCATCATCTGCACCGGAACCGGAAGCAGCGGCTTCGCATAGGCAACGAACGCCTCCGTGATCACCGACCCGATAAACCCGGAGACCAGCCAGCCTGCAAAATTCGACCACGGCACGCCGTAATACCAACCGCCGTCTGCGTACTGCCAGAACCCGAGATAAACCGCACCGGGATCCAGCACGAAATCGAAGCCGGTGAGGATGATGGTCGTAAGTACGATCCGTACAACGCGGTTCGCGGCCACAAGCGATGCGAACGCGAACGCCCCGAGCATGAGCGGCGTCCAGGCAAACGCGACCGTCCACGGCGCGTAACCCAGAATCCGATACCCGAGGTAATCCGAATACCCAAAATGTCCGTAGGGAAAACCGGTGATGATGGCCGTCGTCTCGATCGCGAGGGCGTAAACGCCGAGGATCGCGAAGAGCAGCATTCCGTCACGCCAGCCGAGCCAACGTCGTAGAGCCCAGATAACCGGAACGGCGAACAGCACCACGTTCACCGCCGACACATACCCGGCCCACGGCGGCATCTCGACGTTCGCCATAAAGAACGCGCCGACCGCGAGGAAAGCCGTGACGGCCGCGGCGTAAATGCCTTGTTTATAAAATCTTCTCACTGCTACGTTATACTTCGCCTATGCCCGATATCCGGTGTTTAATTTCCGTGAGCCGGCCGAGATTTTGGCTTTATGTCTTCGGCCCATACATCGTCGGCCTTGCTGCGGGTATCGGCAATGCGGCCGAACTTTTAACGACCCCGACCGCGATCTTCGCAATCTATTTCCTTTTGCCGGCAAACCTTCTCATCTACGGCGTAAACGATATTTTCGATTACGAAACGGACCGCCTCAATCCGAAGAAGAACGAGTACGAGCTGTTGGTCCAGCCTAGCTCGCACCGAAAGCTCTGGGCATGGATCGCTTTGTTGAACGTTCCGTTCATTATCGCCGCTATCCTGCTTGTCCCGCACGCTGCGGTCTCGCTCGCGGGATTTCTATTCTTCTCTTTCTTCTATTCGGCACCGCCGATCCGTGCAAAGGCAAAGCCCGTTATCGATTCCGTTTTCAATATCCTTTACGTATTCCCCGGGGCGTTCGCCTTTCAAATGATAACCGGCGCGTTCCCGCCGTTGACCCTATTCATAGCCGCCGGCCTGTGGACAATGGCGATGCATGCATATTCCGCGATTCCCGACATCGATGCCGATGAGGAGGCAGGGATCGCAACCGTCGCGACGCTGCTCGGCCGGTCTGGTACGCTTATCTTTTGCCTTGTAATGTACCTCGGTTCCGCGGCATTGGCGTTTTCGTACCTTGGCTATTTCTCGGTCGCGTTCGGTGGTCTATACGCCGCTATGATCGCGATCTCCTTCGCATCAAAAAACCCGGACGGCATCTTCGGGATATATCGAAATTTCCCTCTTGTAAATGCCGTCGCGGGGTTCTTTCTGTTCTGGTTGGCGGCCTGGCCGAAGGTGTTCTAAAGCTTCTCGAGCGGCCCGGCCGATGTGATGCCGTGTACGCGCTTGAAGGCGAGTTCCGCACTTATCAAACAGATCTGCGTCCCGATTCCGGGATTTGTCCCAGCACCTACATAGAAAAGATTCTTGACCTTCTTAGACTGGTTCTTCGGCCGAAAGATCGCCGTCTGCCATATCGTGTGGGCAAGGCCGAGAGCGGTTCCTTTAAGCGCGTTGTAATCGGACAGAAAATCGCTGATGGTATAGATCCGTTGGTATTCGATCTTCTCGCGTAGCCCCGGGAGGTTCATGTCGCGTTCGATGATCCCGAGCACGCGGTCAGCGTACGCGTTCTTTTGGTCTTCCGATAACTCCAACCCGGAGGCGATGGGCACAAGGATGAATAAATTCTCCTTTCCATCCGGCGCGACGCTCGGGTCCGTGACGCTCGGTGCGCAAATGTAAAGCGACGGCTCGTCGGGGAGTTTCGGGTCCTTATAAATATCGTCGAAGTTTTTTCGCCAGTCTTCCGAAAACAGCAGGTTATGGTGTATCAGGTTCGGCAGCTTCTCCGAAACTCCGAGATACATGATGAAAGCCGACGGCGCCATCGTCCGCTTGTTCCAGTATTTCTCGGGATAGCTCTGCCATCTTTGCGGCAACAGCTTTGTTTCCGTGTGCCACATGTCGGCATTAGAGATAACGATGTCCGCCTCGATCGTCTCCCCGCTTTCGAGCCGAACACCGCGGGTCTCGCCATTTTCAACAACGATCTCGGCCACCGGCGAATTGGTCCTAAGCGTTGCCCCATTCTTTTCAGCCACGCGTGCAAGCGCTTTTATCAGTTCATAAAAGCCGCCCTGCGGATAGAACACGCCCTGGTTGAAGTCCATATGCGACATCAGGTTGTACAGCGCCGGTGCGTCGTAAGGCGACGTCCCGAGGAACACCATCGTGTATTCCATCACCTGCTGCAGCTTTCGGCTCTTGAAGAACCGCGAGACGAACGAGTGCATCTTCGAGAAAACGGAAAGCTTCTGCCCCTCGGTCATCACGCGTTTATTGAAAAAGTCGAATACCGTGTCGTAGTTCTTGTACATGAAGTGCTGCGTCGCAACACCGTACTGGTACTCGGACTGTTTCAGATATGCCTGGAGTTTCTCGGACGAACCGGGCTCGATCGATTCGAACGTCGCCGAGTCGACCGCGATGTCGGAATGAATATCGACGCGCTCGGGATCATTGCGGAAGAAGATCCGATAAGAAGGCGTGAGGCGAACGAGGTCAAGATGGTCCTCGACCTTTTCGCCCAGCAGATTGAAGTAGTGTTCAAAAAGGTCCGGAGCGAGGTACCACGACGGCCCCATGTCAAACTTGAACCCTTTTGTCTCGAAGATATTGGCACGGCCGCCAAGGTTCGCGTTCTTCTCCAGAACTGTGACCTCGTAGCCCTTCTTTGCAAACAACCCTGCCGCCCCAAGGCCGCCGATACCGGCGCCGACGACGACAACCTTTTTACTCATAGATTCCGGCAAGGGCCTTTAAGGATAAATATATTTTTTGCTGGCGGTTTGTCCGCACCCGGCCCTTGAAGACATTGTAATTCGCCCGTTCGATCTCACCGAGGATCGCTTTATAAAGAACGTACGAAACCCGCACTGCGAGACGTCCACGCCAGTGGAGGAGTTTGATGCCCGGAAGTGCCTCGCGATAGACCTCGCGGTTACGCTCGATCTGGAAACGCATGAACTCGACGAACTGATCGTCGCGACGTTCGTCAGCGATGTCGTCGATCGTCAGACCGAAACGCCGAAGCTCGTCCTTGGGCATGTAAACGCGTCGGAGGTTCTGGTAATCCTCTTTGATGTCGCGGAGAAAGTTCGTTAGCTGGAAGGCATAGCCAAGCTTAAGCGCATACGGGAATGCCGCATCGCTGTCGTAGCCGACGATCCGGGTTACGAAGAGTCCGATGACGCCCGCCGAACCGTACATGTAGTCTTCAAGTTCGGCATAGTTCTCATAGTCGAATTTTTCTTCGTCCATGAACATCGACTTGAGAAATGCCTCGCCTTCTTCCTGCGGGATGCCGTACTTGTGAAACGTCGTGACGATCGCGTGCATTACCGGGTCGTCGCTTTTGCCGGCTGCCATTGCCGCCCGCCACTCATTCGACCACGCCTCTAATTTTGTGATCGCGGCTTCGTGGTCGTCGCAAGTCGGGTCGTCAACGATCTCGTCGGGAATACGTGCGAAAGCGTAGACAGCGTAGATCCCCCGCCGCGTTTCTTCGGGAAAGAACTGGGTGGCGAAGTAAAAACTGGTACCGTAATGCTTGGTTATTCGCCGGCACTCTTCGAGGCCGGCGGCGAGTTTAGCGTCGAGTTTTTTTGGTGATTCGCTTTGCAGTAATCCGAGCATCATGTATATCCGGCCCCCCAAGATCGACATCAATCTTTACAACGAACTTGCATCTGAAGTTCGCCCGAATGACTTCGCCGGATTCAGCTTTCAGAGATTACGATATGTTACCCGAAAGTTCGGGTAAATGCCTAATAAATTTTATAAGCGATATTAACAGCTTATTCCGCGGACGAATTGAGGAAGTCGCGGACTTTTTTCATGTCTTCCCATACCTCGCGTTTTTTGTGCGGGTCGCGGAGAAGGTAGGCGGGATGGAACGTCGGCATAACTTTCACGCCGAAATAATCGTGGAAATGGCCGCGGAGTTTCGAGATCGGCGTTTTGACCTGCAGCAGATTGTGCGCTGCATGGGCGCCAAGCACGACAATAACGCGCGGCTTAACAACATCTATCTCACGAAGCAGGAACGGGCGACAGACTGCGGCTTCATCGGGAAACGGCTGGCGGTTGCCAGGCGGGCGGCAGCGGTTGATGTTGCCGATACATACGTCTTCCCTACGTAGCCCGATGCTCTCGATGATCTTCGTCAA
>JAUCQE010000184.1 GCA_030372865.1 Pyrinomonadaceae bacterium | reverse complement strand
CCTAAAGGAGAAATAGAAAAGTGACCAGATCAAAAAATACTATACGCCTCGCGATCTTGTTTGCCGTATGTGTGTTAGGTACCGCTGCCCAGACTACGGAATTCACGTATCAGGGGAACCTCGTCTTCAACGGCCAGCCGGCGACGGGGAACTACGATTTTGAGTTCTCACTGTTCAGTGCGTTTTCCGGCGGGACACAGATCGGGCAGACGCTGGCTGTTACGAACGTCGCTGTCAACGACGGCGTCTTCATGGTGCCGCTGAACTTCGGCAGCTCATTTCCCGGCGCCGACCGGTTCTTGGAAATAAAGGTGCGTACCGCAGGTGGAGGGGCTTATACGCCATTGACTCCGAGGCAACCGATCACCAGCTCGCCGTACGCGATAAAAAGCCAGTCTGCCGAAACGGCGGTCAACGCAGCGCAACTGGGCGGTGTTGCTGCCAATCAATACGTCCTGTCCGGCGATGCACGGCTTTCCGATGCTAGGAATCCGCTACCGAACAGTACAAATTACGTCCAGAATGGTACGACACAACAGGCAAGCGCAAATTTCAACATCACTGGAAACGGAACAGTTGGTGGCGCGTTGAGCGGAAGCATCGTAAACGCGACGGCTCAATTCAACTGGAACGGAGCCCGAATACTTAGCCACGGCTTGAACAACAGTCTGTTTGTAGGGTTGTCGAGTGGAGTCTCACAGGGGACGGGTGCATTTGAGAACACTTATGTAGGTACCCTTTCGGGTCGCGACAATATCGATGGGGACGGCAACACAATGGTCGGCAGTGAAGCGGGAAAATTGAATACCGCATCGGGCAATACCTTCGTCGGCGAATCTGCCGGTTCGGTCAACACATGGGGTGAAAGAAATTCGTTTTTCGGCCGGCAATCAGGGTCGAATAATTCAATCGGTAGTTATAATGCGTTCTTTGCCCCTGGGGCCGGCGGTTCCAATACCGAGGGAAATTCGAACTCATTCTTTGGTTTTAGGGCTGGAGTTTCTAACACGACCGGAGATAACAATTCTTTCTTTGGCCAGGATTCAGGACTTGCGAATATTCTTGGCTCAAACAACACGGTTGTCGGGGCTTTAGCTAATGTGGGGTCGGGTAACCTTAACTATGCATCCGCAATTGGCGCGGGAGCAATCGTGACAACGAGCAATACTGTAGTTCTCGGCCGTGCTGCGGACACTGTTTTTGTTCCCGGCGCGATCAATACGCAGCAGTACAATATTGGCGGTCAGCGAGTTCTTGCGGCGCCTTCGTCGGCAAATACATTCGTTGGGCTAAACTCTGGGCAAAATAACGCTGCAGGCTTCAGCAATACCTTCGTCGGGACGTTTGCGGGCCAAACAAACTCCGGAGGCGATGAAAACTCGTTCTTCGGGAAGGACGCAGGTATCTCCAGCATCGGGAACCAAAATACGTTCATCGGTACCGACGCGGGGCAAAGCAATACTACCGGTTCGGGCAACTCTGCTCTCGGAGCAGGAGCTAATGTGGGGTCGGGCACGCTGACGAATGCTACGGCGATCGGTGCCGGGGCAGTCGTAACATTTAGCGACACGATCCAACTCGGCCGGGATACGCTCGATTCGGTGCGAATCGGACGGCTCGGCTCGAACGGCATTACAGCCGTTTGCCTGAACGGTGTCAACGGCTTTGCGACGTGCTCTTCCTCGGCCCGCTACAAATACAACATCAATGACTACCGTTCGGGTTCAGGCCTGCTCAATAAACTTCGTCCGGTGACTTTCAACTGGACGGCCGGTAACGCACCCGATCTTGGCCTGGTTGCCGAGGAAGTCGCCGCGATCGATCCGCTCCTTGTCACATACAACGACAAAGGCGAGGTCGAGGGCGTTAAATACGACCGCATTGGCGTGGTGCTGATCAACACTGTCAAAGAGCAGCATTTACGGATCGAGCAACTTGAGCGGGAGCTGGCGGAACTGAAGAAGCTGATCGAGGACAAATACAAAGAGGAGAAGCGTTAGAACAATGAAAAAGATAACGGCAGCAATACTCGGTGTTTTCCTTTCACTTCTCTTGCACGCGGGTGCATCGGCACAGAGTGATGAGTTCACGTATCAAGGTAATCTGGTTTTTAATGGCCAGCCGGCAAATGGCAGCTACGATTTCGAGTTCCGGCTGTTCAGTTCGTTCGTGGGCGGGACGCAGATCGGCACGACCCAAACACATAAGGGAATTCAAGTAACGAACGGAAACGTAGTTGTTTCATTGCTCTTCGAGGACGGATTCGACGGCAGTACCCGATACCTCGACATCAGCGTCCGACCGGCGGGCAGCGGGTCATATGCCGCATTAACGCCGCGAACTTTCATCGCGACCACGCCCTATGCAATGCGGAGTACGAACGCATTTCAGGCCGCAAACGCCACGACCGCCGAAACGGCAC
>JAUCQE010000183.1 GCA_030372865.1 Pyrinomonadaceae bacterium | reverse complement strand
TTCGGAACTCGTCGGCAGCGTCAGATGTGTATAAGAGACAGCCTTTCGGATGCCAAAGGATCAGCCCCTGGCCGTAATCTTCGTCGATAGAAAAGAGGTCGAGCTGTTTACCGAGCTTGCGGTGGTCGCGTTTTTCGGCTTCTTCACGCTGCTTTACCCAGGCGTCGAGTTCTTCCTGCTTTGCGAACGCGATGCCGTAGATACGCTGCATCTGGGCATTCTCGGCGTCGCCTTTCCAGTACGCGCCGGAGAGGGCCAAAAGCTTAAAAGCACCGAGCTTGCCCGTGTGCGGAACATGCGGCCCGAGGCAGAAATCGATGAACGGGGAATTGTCTATGTAATAAACGCTCGCCGTGCTTTCGACCTTTTCGTCGACGAGCTCGCATTTGAGCGGTTCGTCGCGTTCCTTGAACAGCTCGAGTATCTTAGCCTTTTCAATATCCTCTCGGCGGTAGGGAAGATTCTGCTTCGCCATCGCCCGCATCTTCTTTTCGATGACCGGAAGGTCTTCTTCCGTAAGGTTACGCGGAGCAATAACGTCGTAGAAGAACCCGTATCGCGGGTCTTCCATCAACGCCGGGCCGACACCAAGCTTTGTCCCGGGAAAGAGGTCAAGGATCGCAGCAGCCAATAAATGAGCAGTTGAGTGGCGGATGACCTCAAGGCCATCACGCGAATCTGTGGTGATCGGCTCGATCGAGATCAGCTCATCGGCAGTCGACAGTTCACGGTTGAGGTCATATTCCTCGCCGTTTACCTTCGCAGCCAACGATCGCTTCAGAACGTCGCGGTCGAATGCCTTCAACGCGTCCGCAACCGTTGCGGGCGCGGGGATCGACTTAACTTCTTCGCCAAATTTTACTTGTACTTCGCTCATATATTTGTAAATAGGTGGTTTCAGCTTGTTTATGGCCAAACGCGAAAACGAACATCCAAAGTGTCATTGAACGGGTCGCCCTGTTTCGGTTCCTATTTACATCGCACGAATAAATTCGTGCCACTACTACTAACCAAGATCAGATCCGATAAGAGCGACTTTGCGTGCAAGAGTGACGGCTTTCGCCGCGTTACACTCTTACTGTCCCGCCATTAGAGGCGGGTCGTAGTAGTTGTAGAAACTGCAAAGTTCTTCGAAAGCATCTTATCGAAAAATTGTAAGCGACAGCCGATGGCCGGCCGCCGCGTTTGTAACAAACTCTGAAGTATACAAAGCCAGTGCCGAAAATACAAGTGGTTACGGGGTTTATTCGGGCAAAAGAGCCTGGCTCGCCCCGACCCATTCCCAAGCCGCATCTTCCTCGTCGGCCTCGAACGTCCTGATCTCTGTACTGATGATCGGATTGAAAAGCTCGACGAGATTCCGCATCCATGGTTTGGCTCCGACGACCGCATATTTTTCGATCTTTGCCGGTGCGCGGAATTTAAGCCGGATCAGGTCATCGTCAATGAACGCCAGGATATCGAAACCGCTGAGTCCTTTAACCCGGGCGAGGACGTTTATCTTGTCCTGTTTTGCAAAGAAAGGCTTCATCTGCTCGACGGCATTCTTGATGTCGCGTTCACGGACACGGCCGTTCACCTCATAGGCGAAGACATTGTCGCTCGTTGTTTGGAGAAAATGTATCGAAGGCGTCGGTTCCTCGGGCTTTTCGACGGGCGGCGGCACCTCCGATGCCCACACCATAGCCTTTGCACGTTCCGTTGACGGAAAAACTTTCAGGTCTATGCCGGAGAAAACGAGCCCTTCGATTCGGGCGATCGCCGCCATCCATTTGTGGTCGGTAACAACGGCGGTTCGGTAGATCTTGTCCAGATATTTCCAGTTCTTGATCCCTTCGGAAATGTCTTTGAGGACGCCCTGAAGCGTGAATTTCATCGCAGCGTCGATCTCGACGAACAACGAGATACGGCCTTCAGCTTCAATTGCGTCTTCGACGGTCTTGTTTGCCGCGACGACATCTTCGGCGGTCAGGCTGCCTGAGATGCGAAACGCGACGAGATGGTTGGCGGATTCGAGTTTTTCGATCATTACATTGCTCCCGAAATTCTATTATCTATCCTGCCCGGATATTAACGGCTTAGCCGGTTGGCGACTGTAGAACTGATTACGAAAAAAGGAGCGTGTAAGTTCGGGCGGGCTAAAAGTGCGGGGATTTAAAATAAAAATGGTAGGCACTAGCAGAGTTGAACTGCTGACCCCTACCGTGTCAAGGTAGTGCTCTACCACTGAGCTAAGTGCCTACGTATCGCTCTTTCAAGCGAACCTAAAGAATGCCAAACCCGAGATTTAGTGTCAAGTTGGGCGAGGTCGGCAAGGCTATTTGCTTGCAGCCGAGCGGTTTAGGCCTTCTGCGATCGCGCGGGTTACCATGGTCAGATCCGCGACCAGATCGCGGTAAGCCTGCTCGCCTGCCTCGGGCGTCGGCATTCGAAGGACAGCGGAGGGATGAAAGGTCGCCATCAGTTGTTCCGCATACGGCGTCTTGATCCACTGCCCACGCACCTTTGTCCCCTGAAATCCGATCCTAACAACGCCTGGGCCGCCGTTGCACCAAGGCACACGATAATGCGCGGCCTGAGCAGTATGATCTCCGAATGAAGCCACGGCTCGCAGGCTTGGATCTCCGACGCACGTGGTTTCTCGTGGATGCGGCGTTTGCCGCGAGGCTTCCATTTGAAATGCTTGACGGCGTTGGTTAGGTAAACGGAGTTTCGGTCGATACCGGCTTCAACAAACGCCCGATCGAGCAGTTTACCGGCCGGCCCGACGAACGGATGGCCCAGCTTGTCTTCCTCATCGCCCGGCTGTTCGCCAATAAATATGACCCCGGAATCGATGTCGCCCTCTCCGAAAACCGTCTGCGTCGCGTCTTTGTACAGGTCGCAACCCTTGCAGCCCGCCGCCGCTTTTACAAGAGCCGGATAGGTTAGCTCGCCGGGAAGAAAATCCTCCGCCGAGCGGGTATTTTTCGCCGTTGCCATAGGAAAAGTATATTTCGCGGAGGGGCGGGCTTTGTATGCGGGACGTCAGAAAGCGTAGCTTACCCGGCGGGTTGAGAGGCACTGATCGAGGCAAATATTTCCCATTCGTTGCGCGTTATCTCGATACCTTCAGGAAATCGCTGCAGGGCGTGGGCACGCAGCCTTTCGGCGTGTACACGCAGATAGCGGTCGAGATCGTCTCGGCTGTGTGCTTCGTACCAGATGCGAAAGCGTCCATCCGCCGACCGCCCGATCGACGCGTCGGCAAAACACCGCGTGGCGAGCAAGTCGGGAATGTGCTCGTCCACCATATAGCGGTACCAATCGTTGCGGATCGGCTCGGCAACGGTCGCCGTGATCTCGTAAAAAACTCTGCCCGCTCGCGACGCCATTCTAGGCCACTCCGGAACAGAACCTGTGCATCGCGATGGCGACGAGTTTCGCAGTCCGGTCGTCGACGTCAAACTCAGGATTGACCTCGGTGAACTCGATCAGTTTCGTATTCGCGAGTGACGCGGCGTATTTGACCAACTGGATCATCTCGCCTGCCCGCAGCCCCAGCGGTGACGGCGAAGAAGTGCCGGGGGCGTCGGCCATTCGCACAACGTCAAGGTCGAAGCCGAAGAACGCGCTCAAACTGGAACTGTGCTTCACAAAGCTGTTCCTGATCTCGTCCTTCAATTCTTTATCGACGTCCTTATGCGAGCGAAGCAGTTCGAGGCTGATGCGGTGGACGCCGAGTTTGCGAAGGTAATCGTAATAGACCGGCGAGCAGAAATGCGTCTGGAAACCGACCTCGTAAAAATACGTTGGACGCAGATGTTTTTCCTCAAGCAACTGGCGGAACTGCGTGCCGCTGTTCGGCGTTTCGTCCGCACGAACATCGAGGTGCGAATCGACGTTGACGGCGATCCAATTCTCGGCGCCGAACGCATCGGCCATCGCTTTTCCGTCAGGGTATGAGATGTCGTTGCCGCCGCCGAGCACGATCACGCGCTTACCGTCGGCAAGCAGCCGCCGGACGACCTCGAAATGCGTCTCGTGCGTTTCCTCGAGCGTCTCACCGATGACGGTGTCGCCGAGATCGAGAATTCGCTTACTGATATTGAACGGCGTGAGCTTGTAGAACTGCCGACGGATCGCGTCCGGAGCCTTTGCCGCACCGAGCCGGCCATTATTGCGTCGGATACCTTCGTCCTGTGGGCAGCCGAGAATGACGATATCGGCACGTTCGTAACACTCCTCGGCCGTCTTCACGATCTCGCCGAGCCGCGGGTCGTTCTTATCGCCGCGGCTATAGAAAAGGTCCATGTCCGGCCTTTTTGTCCGGTGAAAGATATCGCTCATATATATGTTTTCTTAACTTCTGCAGGATGTCAGCTTACACAGCTAATCTTATCCGAAAGACAATTAAAGTGTAAGCGGCCAAAACCCGTGCGTTATTCGTATGTATTAGTTTTGTCACCGTCCAAAAAAATCTTGTAATCCAAGGTTCAGGAGGAATATGATGCTCGCATTATGAAAGTCCTGCTTGTCTATCCGAGGTTTCCGGACACGTATTGGAGTTTTCGTCACGCTCTCGAGTTTGAGCGAAAGAAGGCCGCATTTCCGCCGCTGGGCCTGCTGACAATTGCCGCGATGATCCCAAACGACTGGGAGCGGCGGCTTGTTGACATGAATATCGAAGAGCTTACCTTCGAACATATTGAATGGGCTGACATGGTTTTTGCCAGTGCGATGATCGTTCAGAAGGAATCGCTCGAGGACGTCGTAGCTCTCGCGAGACTGCGCGGAAAGAAGGTGGTCGTCGGCGGGCCGTATGTTTCGACGAGTGCCGAAAAGATGCCGGACGCGGACCACATCTTCATCGGCGAAGCGGAGAATACGTTTCCTGAATTCCTGAACGATCTAAACCTCGGCATCGCACGGAAGACCTACAAGGCTGACGAACGCCCGTCGCTGCTGGCAGCACCGGTACCGGATTTCTCGCTCGTCAACATGAGCAAGTACAGCGCGATGAACGTCCAGTATTCGCGCGGTTGCCCGTTCAACTGCGAATTCTGCGACATCATCGAGATTTACGGCCGTGTCCCGAGAACCAAGTCGAACGAGCAGATGCTCAATGAACTTGAGGCGCTAAAGGCAACCGGTTGGAGGGGCCTGGTATTCATCGTTGACGACAATTTTATCGGTAACAAAAAGAACGTGCGGCTCCTTATGCCCGACCTGATCGAATGGTCCAGGGCAAACGACTATCCGTTCTCATACATTACGGAGGCAAGCGTCAACCTTGCGGAAGACGACGCGTTGCTGCAATCGATGGAGGACGCTGGATTCCGTCGCGTGTTTCTAGGCATCGAAACGACGGTCGAGGAAACTCTCAAGGAAGCCCAGAAGGGCCAGAATACTCGCCGCGATCTGCTCGACGCGGTCCACAAGATCCAAAGCTATGGGATGGAAGTAATGGCCGGATTTATCGTTGGATTCGATAACGATCCCGACGACATCTTCGAACGGCAGATCGACTTCATTCGCGAAAGCGCGATACCGCTGGCGATGGTCGGGCTGCTTTCCGCACTGCCGGACACTCAACTGTGGCGGCGGCTTGAGAAAGAAGGAAGGCTGGAAGGTTTTCACTCAGGCAACAACA
Source organism: Pyrinomonadaceae bacterium (assembly GCA_030372865.1). Lineage (GTDB taxonomy): Bacteria > Acidobacteriota > Blastocatellia > Pyrinomonadales > Pyrinomonadaceae > OLB17. The sequence continues at coordinate 1,984 of JAUCQE010000183.1, read as the reverse complement.
CCGATTGCTCGTTGAACTTCGAGCCCAAAATGAATCGAGACCGCCTGGTCGAGGGATTCAAGTCAGTTCTCCGAAATATCTACAGCCCGAAGGAGTATTACAAGCGTGCTCTTGATTGTTTGTCGCGTTTTCATGCCGACCGTATCGAGCCTCGGCAGACGTCGATGTTCGAGGATCTAAAAGCATTCTCCCGGATCGTCATGACACTCGGGATCAGGGACAAGGCTCGCATGGACTTCTGGGCATATTTCTTTCAGCTAGTGCGGTTCCATTCCCGGGATTTCGCACACGGCATAACTCTCGCTGCCATGGGCTATCATTTTCGCCTGATAACGGAAAAGTATTGCGATGAACCATAGATGACCGCCTATAAACCTTGCAACATTTAACTTTTCGCCGATGATGCTCCTGTGCTAATGTTCTTGAAATTCTCTTGACAGGTGAGCACGGTCCCGGTGAATCTAACCGCGCCGACGCTCACGAATCGAGCTAAAGAATCAGAAAGAACATATGAAATGGATCCTGCGAATTGCCGTTTTGCTCGTCGTTTTGGTCGGTGTGGTCTTTGCGCTTTTCATGTTCAGCCCAAGGCCGGGTGCGTTCGTGATCAGGACGTTGTTTGACAAAGACTCCGCGAACCTGCAAAAAACGCTCGCACCTTTCGAACCGCAGAACGTCGCAACGATCTCTGCAGAACGTTATCGCGAAGGCGACCCTGACGCCTTGCTCGATGTCCATCATCCCTCGACGCTGAAGCCAGGCGAGCGGCTGCCGACGCTCGTATGGGTCCACGGCGGCGGTTGGCTTTCCGGAAGCCGGCTCGATGCGGCGACGTATTACCGTGTTTTCGCGAGCCAGGGATTCACGGTGATCCCGGTCGACTACACCATCGCCCCGTACGCGCAATATCCGACGCCGGTGAAACAGGTGAACGACTCGCTCGCGTACATCGTCAAGAACGCCGAGCGGCTGCACGTCGACCCCGACCGTATTTTCGTCGCGGGCGACAGCGCGGGTGCACAGATCACGAGCCAGATCGCGACGCTCGTCACTAGCCAGGATTATTCGGTAAAGCTGGGTATTAAGCCTTCGCTCACTCCCGAACAACTGCGCGGCGTTATCCTTCACTGCGGTTTTTACGACATAAAGAAGTTTGCCGGCGGAGCGGAGAATGCGCCTGTGGGGTTCCTGGGATGGGGAATGTCAACGATGCTGTGGTCGTATCTCGGTTCAAGGACGCCAGATGAGGCCGTGCTCGTCGAGATGTCCGCGATGCAGAATGCCACGGCGGATTACCCAGACGTCTTCATCAGCGGCGGCAACGGCGACCCGCTGACCGACGGCCACTCGCGACCGTTCGCTGAAAAGCTGAAGTCGATGGGCGTCGACGTCGTGACGCTCTTCTTCGAGCCAGATCATCAGCCGACTCTCGGCCACGAGTATCAGTTCCGGCTCGACATGGAAGACGCGCAGAAGGCACTCAACCTTTCGGCGGATTTCATTCGCGAGCGTTCAAAATAGAATTGCCGGTTCATCGTCCGCAGCAGTTGCACTTGAATCCCGGAGCTTCGATATCGACCGCGCGGAACCGCTCTTCGGCGGCCGCGCGGATCGGTTCGCGGTCGTTCGAATCGAAGTACTCGTTGATCGCCTCAACCACACGCAGTTTCTCCAGATTTGGCAGGCTGAGAAAGCCGTTATAGACGATCGCGGCGTTGTCGGTCATTTTTTCTTCCATCGTTCCGCTCCGGCGAGTTTAATTTCTTGACTTCAGGACAGCAATGGAATAAGACTAGCGGAAACCACGCCTCCCGTCGATAAAAGTTATGCGATGCAGTAAACCCCGGCCTTTCCTTTTAAATATTCTCTTGCTCTTCGGTGCCGTGTTCTTCTTTCCGGCTTCAATCAATGCCCAGGTCGATGAGATCCGCAACGAACACGGTCTGTCTCTTATACACATCTGACGCTGCCGACGAGTTCCGAA
>JAUCQE010000182.1 GCA_030372865.1 Pyrinomonadaceae bacterium | reverse complement strand
CCGCCAACTCCGCCGCTCGGCATCGGCAGTGCGAATCTGACGGTGGACGCAACCGGCCGCCAGATCATTGGTACGGCGAATTACGCGGGAACGCGGCTTGATGACATCACGAATCTCCGTTACCGGTCGCACCAGGTAAGTGCGAACCCGGCAGTCGCTCCGTCGCTTCAGTTCGACATGGACTACGACACGACGGACGGCAACACCGCTTGGCAGGGACGCCTGGTCTATGAACCGTACATGAGCGGAACGGTCCAGCAGAATACCTGGCAGACGTGGGACCCGCTTGCCGGAATGTGGTGGTCAACGAGTGCTCCCGGAAACGCCTCTTGCCCGCAAGCAGACCCGTGCACATGGGCAGAGGTTCTGGCGGCATTCCCAAATGCGGGCATTCGTCCGCCCAGCCTGAATGGCGGGGTCATCTTTAAGGCAGGCGGGCCGGTCGGCTCATCGCTGGTCAGCCATGTGGACGGCTTCGAGATCGGTATCAACACCGCGAACACGACGTTCGACTTTGATGCCGGACGCCCGACCGTGACCATCGATCAGGCCGCCGGCCAGGGCGACCCGACCAGCGATGCCGCGATCGACTTTACCGCGACGTTCAGCGAAGCGGTGACGGGCTTTGACGCCTCGGATGTCGTGATCGGCGGCACCGCGGGACCAACCACAGTTCAGGTCACAGGCGGCCCGACGGTTTACAACGTCGCGGTCAGCGGAATGACCGGCAGCGGCACCGTCACGGCCTCGATCGTCGATTCGGCGGCCGTCAACGGTGCGAACTCGCCGACCCAGGCATCGACCTCTGCGGACAACACCGTGACCTACTTCACCTGCAATACCGTGTCGATACCCACAGGTATCACCACGCTCCGCAACCAGCAGGTCTCGGTGCCGTTAAACGTCGATGATGTTACTGGGCGCGGAGCGTTTACTTCGGACCTGACAGTCACCTACAACGCATCGGTACTTTCGTATGTGGGTATCGATACGGCAGGAACCATTGCGGACGGTTCGACCATAACGGTCAACAGCCTAAACCCGGGCGTGCTCGTCATCTCAGTTTTCAACGGCAACGCGGACTTCACGGGCTCTGGAACATTCCTTAGCCTGCGTTTCCTCGCAAACGGCGCGATCGGTACAACGAGTGCGATGAACTTCAGCGGGTTCATATTCAACAACGGAGTTCCGTGCGTCAATACCTCGAACGGCTTGGTGACCGTCATATCGTCGGCCGTCAGCGGACAGGTCGATTATGTAAACTCGCCAACTCCTAAGGTGGTTCCCGGCACCACGCTGACCGGCATTGGAGTTTCCGGCCCGACCGTGAACGCGGTCACCGACGCGGCAGGCCAGTATTCGCTCAGCGGCTTTGGAGCCGGAGCGTATACGGTTACGCCGTCGAAGGCCGGCGATGTGAACGGCATCACTTCGTTCGACGCCGGCCAGGTCGCCCGTCACACCGTTGGCTTGATAACACTGAACTCAAATCAGCTGCTAGCGGCTGATGTAAGTCAGGATGGAACGATAAATTCGTTCGATGCCGGTAACATCGCTCGATTCATTGTCGGCAACCCAAGTCATGCATCGACCGGATCGTGGAGATTTGTCCCGGCAAGCCGAAACTACTCAAGCGTGGAAACGGCCCAGGCAAATCAAAACTACGGCGGTATTCTCCTAGGTGATGTCGACGGAAGCTGGACCCCGCCGAGCCCGTTTGCGGAACTGGCCGCGGAACCCGAAGAAACGCCGAACGACATTCGTTTTGTCGCTAACGATCTTCGGGCTGCCCCGGGAACAACGGTGACGATACCGATCAGCGTCGCAAACTTTGCAGACAAGGGTATTTTCGATTACCAGTTCGAAATCGCCTTCGATCCAAACGTGCTCGAGGCACGGGGTGATCTTGCGAGCCTTGTCGGCACGCTAAGCGAAGGGTCCTCGGTCACCGCGTATTCGCCTGAACCCGGCATCGTCCGTGTAGCGGTATATGGTGTAACACCTATTACGGCTGACGGCACGTTGGTGAACCTTCACCTTGCGGTGATAGGCGGTAAAGGCAGCTCGACGCCAATCGAGATCCGGCTGCCGGTTGCCGGAAACGGATCACTTCCCGTACGTGTGACGAACGGCTCGCTGGCAGTTGAAAGCGCAGCCGAACGTTCACTCATGGGAACGGTCGAAACTGCCGATGGACAGGCGATCGGACGGGCACGAGTTACCCTCACTGATGCGAACGGTAATTCACGCACGACAGTGTCGTCTTCTTTCGGTCAGTTTGAATTTGGCGATCTCGAACCGAGCCAGACCTATGTCATCTCGGTGAACGCTAAGGGCCATACGTTTACGCCGCTCACGTTTACGGTTGGACGCGAATCGCTTCGTATTGCGATACGCGCTCAGCAGTAAGCCGTGTTTCAAGAGAGTGCCGGCAACTCCGACTGCCGGCGCTCTCGCGTTAGCTCTCAGCGCATCAAAATTGCCCACCTAAAATCGCGGCGGATCACGTCGCGGGAGGCACTATGAAGTATCCACTTAAATCCTTTTATATATTGACGATCTTGGCGATGTCGTTCATGTCCGGGTTCGCTCAGAAACAGGAACTCCCGGTCGGAACGACGATGTCAGTCAGCGCGCCGACGACTTTTGGCGGCCAGAATGCGATTGTCCTAGTACCTATATCTGTGAATTTCGGCGCGTTCGAAGTTTCTGATTATCAACTCGACATCGTTTACGACCCCGCAGTTATTACCCCATCGGTGACGGGGCCGACAGGAACTACTACGGCTTGCGTTAGCGCCGGAACGTTGACCGGGAATGCGGGCCTCAGCGTAACATGCTTCGTAAACCCGGCCGGGCGGCTGAATGTTGCCGTATTTTCTCCCGGGCCGACCATGACAGGGTCAGGGACTCTTCTATTCATACGATTTCAGGTCAACACAGGCGTTCTGCCAGGCGCTACCTCTCCGCTCCAGATCACCGATGAGGCGTTTTTTGAGCTATCTGGTCCAATCCCGTCCACGGCCGTTACTTCGATCGACGGATCGTTAACCGTTCTGGCACCCACCTCAGCGGGGGTTGTGGTGAGCGGACAGGTGGTAACGTCTGGCGGTCTGCCGGTTCGGAATGCGAGGGTTTATTTGAGCGGGGTGAGTGGTGAGCCGCGGGTGGCTTTGACGAATCCGTTCGGTTACTTTGCGTTCGAGGATGTACCGGCGGGGCAGTCGTATGTCATTTCGACCAATGCGAAGGGTTACTCCTTCGTGCCGATATTGCTTGACGTCGGGTCTGAGGTGACGGGATTGCAGATAGTCGCGGAACCTTAGCCGGATGCCGATCCTGGAAAGATATAGCGGGGCCTCACGGGCCTCGCTTTTTCGTTTTGAGGATGCAGATTTTCTGCTGGAATCGGCCGGTTTTTGGAAAAATTTAGTTTATTGACATAGCGGGACGAAAACTGCGAAAATATTAAATCGGGTTAAACGCCGTTTATCCCGACGTATGCACATTCGCTTCCGCGCTGTTTCGGCGAACGGCCGTGCCGATAAAATTCCGCCCTTTTGATCCGGACCGTTTCCT
>JAUCQE010000181.1 GCA_030372865.1 Pyrinomonadaceae bacterium | reverse complement strand
GACCCGGCCGAGGTCCTGCGTGGCCATTCCGCCTTTGCCGTCGAGAACAGCGACGCCTATTTCGCCGCACCCGAACCCTCCGAGTTCAGCGTCGACAAACGGCTTTACCCTTCCGCGGCTTCGCTAAGTGCCGAAGAGCTCAAACGGCCGCCCGCCCAGATCGAACTTTCCGTCGTCACGTGGCAAAGCGGCCTCGAAACGCCGTCGCCTGAGAACAACACCGCCTACGCGACCTATTTCCCGCACCCGAACCGAAGGGCCGCCGTCATCGTTTTGCCGCACTGGAACGCGAAGGCGGGCACTTACTTTGACCTCTGCAAGTTCTTTAACAAGGTCGGCCTTTCGGCACTCCGGCTGACGATGCCCTATCACGAGGAACGAACCGAACGCGGGCATGAGCGTGCCGATCACTTGGTATCGCCGAACATCGGCCGCACGCTGCAATCGATGCGGCAGGCCGTGCTCGATACGCGTGCCGCGGTCGGCTGGCTGAAACAGCAGGGCTACGAAAAGGTCGGCATCGTCGGCACCAGCATCGGTTCGGCAACGGCGTTCCTTTCATTTGTCCACGACAGCCGCATCGACGCCGCCGTCTTCAACCACGTTTCGGGCTACATGGCGGACGTTGTCTGGCACGGCCTTTCGACCTATCACGTTCGCCACGGCATCGGCGACAACATCTCGCTCGACCAGCTTCGCGAATTCTGGCTGCCGGTCTCGCCGATGGTCTATATGCCGAAGCTCGCCGCCCAACGGCCGCGGCCGCAGCGGTACATCTACACGCTCTACGACCTCAGCTTTCCGGTCGAGCTTTCACGCGAAACGATGAACGCCCTCCGCCGCCACAAGATCCCGCACAGCAAGGCATCGATCCCCTGCGGCCACTACACCCTCGGAGAAAAACCCTGGGTCTACCTCGACGGCTACAAGATCATCCGCTTCCTCCACAAACACCTACGAGGTTAGCGGCGACATTGCGAAAGCCCGCGCGTTAGCAAAGGCGATATCGAGAGGAGGCCAGTGCCGAGTGACGAGTGGCTGGTGGGAATGCGGCGACCGGCTAGTGGATAGTTGATAGTGGACAATGGACAATGCCGGAAGTTCTCACATTCTCCACTGTCCATTATCCATTGTCCATTAGCCTCCTCGGTCCGTTATCCATTTCGTCCTCTGCGGCTCTCTGCGTCTTATCTCTGCGAAACTCTGCGTTATATTCTTCTCTTCGCGCGACGCTTGTTATTTTTGAGTCCTGATACCGCCCTTGCTCACGCGCGGGCTTTCGCATTCGGGATCTCAGCTTTCTCCTTTATCCTTCAGCCTTTCTCCTTTCTCTTGTCCCGCGTTTTTGCCCGTTCGTCCCCGGCTTGTCCCAGCCTTGTCCCATGCCCTTTGGGACAAATAACTCATTTGATATCAACGCGTTATGGAGATTTTCCCACGGTTTCGCTGCGCGATAGTTTTTAGGGGATTTTCAGGCATATTTCGCTATCATTCATGACAAGATTCGCGCGGTATTTCGATGTCAAAGATCATAGGACCGCAAAGGCCGATCAGCACCGACGTTAGTGTGCCATAAACAGTACATTGTCGCAACAATAATATTATCTATGGACGCGCTGCCGGGATCACGGTCTGGTTCGAGAAAGATTTGCATTTCCCTTACTATGCCGATCGATGACGCAGCTATGCCGCCCGTTTCAAGGGCTCGGGTTTGTTGTTGGCGGTGACCACGGGTTCCGCAAAGCCTCCACCCGTGGCTACAGGTATGCCGCCCGCTTTGCGGGCTCGAAGAAAGGGATGAAGGATGAGGGATGAGGGAGAAAGTCACGAGTGACCAACGACAGGGCTTTGCCCGGATGGTGAGCGATGAGGCTGTGCCTCACCGGAAGGGTTAAATATAAGACGGAGGCTGAGCCTCCATTTGTTTTTTATCGCTGACGGAAGGGCAGAGCCCTTCCGCTCATCATGGCGGCAGAGCCGCGAATTGTAGGGGCTTACAGCTGTGAAAGCTATCGCGTGATGGTCCATTTCTCCGTGTGTGTGACGGAGCCGCCGGTGGGGGCTGTGGTGAGCGGGGAGAGGATTTCGACCTCGGCGAAGTTGCCGGCGACGTAGATCTCGGTGTTGGAGTTCATGTCGGGATAGACGGCGGCGGCGGTGAAGTCGAATCGCTTACGGAAGAAGAGATCGCCGAGGCGGTAGCCGGCCCAGCCTTGTTTGTTGAGCACGCCTATCTTTTGCGGATCTTTTAACTCAGCGTCGACGCGGAGCCGAATCTCTTCCCGCGAAAAGCTGAAACGCGGGTCGGCAAGGTGTGTGTACGGCCACATCGCCATCGTCCGCACCGGCAGCAGCGTTTCGGGGCCGTACGGGGCGTGGGGTTCGTTGGGGATGACCGCCTCGCCACCGGGGGCCATGATTGTCAGGGACCACGCCGCCATATTGCGCGGCGGGCCGTGGTTGGTCAGGCGATGGTGGATGGTCACTTCAGTGCCCGATGCCGCGAGCGTAACGGTCATCTCTTTCCTCATGCCCGCCGCGTCAACGCGGCCCGAGATCGTGACGGTCAGTTCGCCGTCGGTCATGATCTCGACTGCGTTGTTATCCGGTGCATACGACATCGGCATGTGCTCGGGCGCAAGCCAAAGGCGGTGCCCGCCGTACGGCCGCCAAACACCTAGCGGCGTCTCAACGCTCGCTTCCGGATGCCACCCGAGCAGGTTCTCGCCGCCCGCGAGCGAATAGCCAATGATCCGCGGCCCAAAGCACTTTGCGAGCACCACTTCCGCGTCGCCGTTCGAAATGCTCAGCACCGGCCCGAAAACCGAACTCTCCGATTCTGTGATCATCGGAGGATGATAAAAACCAAACCGGTCGGATGTCTGTAGCGTTGCGGACGATTTAGTTTGTGCCGCGGTTTAATTGCAAGGTCTGTTCTTCATGACTCGCCACTCGCCACTTGTCACTCGTCACTGTCGTCTCGATATCGCCCTTGCTTACGCGAGGGCTTTCGCAGGGGTGCGGGCTTTTGCATGGATCGCCGGCCTTTATCGTTTATCCTTTCTCCTTTCGTTTATCCTTTCTCCTTTCGTTCCGTGTTAAAATTCTCTCCGTTTGCCGATGGCGTCCGTTAGTGAAAAACATGCCGATGCGATAGATGACGCGGTTCAGCGAGTGCTGTCGCGCGCCGGTGATGCGCGCGGTGTGTCGGCGGCGGAACTGCGGCTGCGGATCGTAAGGTCGCTTGAAAAGTACATCGCAAAGGGCAATCCGGGGCCGGAACGAGCCGAGATCCGGCAGTTCATTGACGAGATACGTGCCGACGACCTTTGCCTGGTGCTGGCATGTGAACGCGGCGACGAAAAGGCGTGGGAAGACCTGGTCGCGAATTTCGATTCAACCGTCAAGGCCGCGGCGCGGAAGATGTCGTCAAGCACCGAGGACGCCGAGGACCTTGCAAGTTCCATCTGGGCAGAGCTTTACGGCCTGCGGCAGGATGCCGACGGCAAGAAGAAGAGCAAGCTCGGGTATTATTCGGGCCGCGGCTCGCTTGCGGGCTGGCTGCGGGCGGTCGTGTCCCAGCTTGCGGTCGACGAGTTCAGGAAACAATCCAAATTTGTCCAGATCGAGGAAGATCGCGAGTTTGAGAACCTTGCTGAGACCGCCTCCAACGAAGCCGGCAATCGCGAGGTCGTCCATCACGGCGAGACGCCGGAAGAACTGCTGACCGAGAAGCAGTCTGCCGCCGACGTTTCGGCAGCGTTGAGAGAGGCGATCGAGGGGCTTGAGGCCGAAGACAAGCTGATCCTAAAGCTCTATTATTTCGATGGGCTTAAGCTAAAGGATATCGCCGCCACATTCGGCTATCACGAGGCGACTGCTAGCCGCCGGATCGCTCGGATACAAACCGACATTCGAAAAGCTGTCGAAAAACAGCTCCGCCAGCGGCATGGCTGGAGCGACGGCGAGGTCCGGAATTTCCTCGCGGAAACCGCTGCAAAACTTGGACTTAGCGTCGAGCGGATGCTCGCCGTGATGGTATTGCTGGCGTTGGTGCAAGATTTGCACCTGTGAGGCGTTCAGTAAATGAGGGCAATTTCCCTCCAAAGAAACGGGATTCGAACAGGATGGACAGGATATACAAGATAACTGATCGGAAAATATCCTTTTCATCCTGTGCATCCTGTTAAATGAGATAGATGGAACCGGAATTCGACAAGGTAATTGACGCATTGCTGCGAAGCTCGCCGAAGGGCGGAGCGGACGGCGGCGCGTTCCCGGTTCATCCGGACGCGGATGAGATCTCCGCGTTTGCCGAAAACGCCTTGCCCGCCGCGGCCCGTTCAAAATATGTCGCCCACTTTGCCGATTGCGGCCGCTGCCGAACGCTGTTGGCCGGTGTGATGACGCTCAATGCCGAAGCTCCGGAAACGGCAGCGGCGGCCGCGGTCACGCCGGTTATTGAGCCGGTCGCGATGCCGTGGTTCAAGCGGCTGTTCACGACCCCGAGCCTCGCGGCGGCGATGGGCGTGCTCGTGCTCGTTTTCAGCGGATTTATCGGTTACATCGCTCTGCGCGATCAGGCTCGAGAATCGTCGACCATTTCGCAGGTCCGCCAAGAGGCCCCGGCCGCACGCGGGCCGATGGTGGCGGAGGAACAGGCCTTTTCGGCAAATACGGCCGCGAACGCAAATGCGGCAGTAAGCAACGCCGCCGCGAACACAATGCCGAGTGCGTTGAATACCGCGGCGAACACGACAGTGACCGGCGTCGGCCGCTCGTCGGGTGTGGCGTCTGCTGCGAACAGGTCGTTCTCGGTGGATGGCGCTGAACGCGACGATCTCCTTAAAATGTCGCCGGCGGCTCCGCCGTCTGATGTCAGGCCCGTATCCGGAGGTGCTCCGCCGCCGCCTGCACCTGCTGTCGCCGCAAGTGAGGCGGTCCGCGACGAAGAGAACAAAAAGGCGGTTGCAGCGGATACGATGGTCGTCGTGACCGAGAACCAGGCCCAAACCCAGATACAGAACCAAACGCTGCCCAACGCCCGCAGCGGCCCGGTCCAAGTCGCTCCGGGACAGCGTTCCGACGCCGCGAAGAAGCGTTCGGCAGCACCGTCAGGCACCGCCACACGCGCTGTCGAAGGCAAGAGCTTCGACCGCCGCGACGGCGTTTGGTACGACCAGGCATATGACGGCAGGCCTATCCGCGTCATCCGCCGCGGCTCCGACGCTTATAAAGAGCTCGACAGCGGCCTCCGCGCGATCGCCGAAAACCTCTCCGGCACCATCGTCGTCGTCTGGAAAGACTCCGCGTATCGCATTCAGTAGCAACAAATCCTTACTCTGCAAGCTCGAAAACGGCTAGAATAGCGTTATGCGCTTAGCTTTCACCGCTGTCTTTTCGCTTCTCATCGGGGTCTCCGCAATTGCACAGCCTGCGTGGCAAACCGGGCTCGATTCAAAGGTCAAATTCTATCAACCCACCGATTTCGGCATCGTCCTGACCGCGACCGAACGCAGCCTCTACGCCATCGACGGCGTTACCGGCGAGCGGCTTTGGCGTCGCGAGACGGGCCGCATCAACGAGACGGCGATCACGCCCATTCCCGGCACCGATCTCGTGCTTTTTTCGCGTGACCTCGGCAGCAAGTCGAGGCTCGAGGCGGTCGATATTATTTCTGGCGATTCGATCTGGACGACGGAGAAATTCAAAGGCGACGTCCTTCAGCTTGCCGCCGACCCCGAGCTTAACCTGCTCGCGGTGGTGATGGTGAAAGACACCCGCGGACAATTCGGCAGAGAGATGAAACGCGAGCCGGTCGTCCACATGCTGAAATTTTCGACCGGCGACGAGCTTTGGAAAAAGACGCTCGAAAGCGACGTTGAGATGATGCCGGCTGAATTCGGCGAAGGAGTCGGCGAGGTCTCGTACACGCTCGACAATTACCGTGCACCGCTCCTGATCGATCGGCGGCTTTATCTGTTTTACGAGGGAGCGACGAGCTACGACGCGGAGACCGGCAGCGAGATCGAACGCGAGACCTTCAAGGTAAACGAAAGCGGGCTCGCTTTGACCGAAGCCGACCCTGTCTTTGACGACAGCCGGATCTACATCTCGGGCCGCGGCCGCATCCGTGCGGTCGACCGCAAGACAGGCACCGTCGCGTGGAAGGCGGACGACCTCGGAAACGCTTCTGAAATGGCGGTGGTCGGCAATGTTCTTTACGTGCGGACAGGCGGTCGTTTCACGCGGCTCCGCGACGGCGAGATAACGGCGAAAGGGCCTTACGGCGTCTCGGCGATCGACACCGCGACGGGCAAGACTCTGTGGCGTTTCAAGGGTGCGGACAAAGGCATGACGAATTTCGTCTTTGCCGACCTGAACACCATCGTACTTGCCGACGACAACGAGGTCATAACGCTCAACGCCACGGACGGCAAACGTACGGGCAAGTTCAAACACGGCGTAAAGCCGGCGGAATTTCTGCTGATAAACCGGAACGGCGACGCGGTGATCGGCGGCGTCAGCGAGATCGCGGCATTCAGCGGCGGGCGAGAGGCCTGGCGTGTGAAGCACAGCCCGCCCGGGCGCGGCGTTCTGCGGATAGTCGGCGGCATCGCTCTTCGCGCGGCGTCATTGTATTTGAGGTACGGCGGGCTCGCGACGTCGGCGATCGGGCTTGCACGCGGCGGTATCGGTTTCGCAAATGCCGTCAATTCGTTCCGCTGGTCGGGGCTGAATACTCGGTTCGGTTCATTCGACCTGACGACGCTGGCGAGCAACCCGCTGCAGAGTTTTGCGGCAAACCGGATCTACGCGCTCGGTTCGCTGGGTTCGCTGCCTTCTGCGGCTCGGGGCGTTACGGGTTTTCAGGTGATCACACCCGCCGGCATCCGTTCGGGGCTTGCCCGGGGCATTGCCGGACGGGCCACGCCTTCGGCAGCGGACATGCGCGAGAACATCTTTGACCGGCTCGACCCGGCGAGATATGCGGACCGGCTTTCGAATTACCTGCTCAGGCGGAAACGCGTTTCCGAACTCCGCGGCAGTTATATGTATTACTATACGGACCTTCCGCGGCCGTACCGGCAACGCGGGTTGATAGGCGTTGACGTTAACAGCGGCCGCGACGCGCGGGTCGTTCTTGCGTCCGACCCCGACAGACAATTCTATGTCGATGAAACGGTGAACCTGCTTTATTCGGCGGACGGAAACCGTATGCAGGCGTTCGACATGATGAACCGTTAGAAAGGCCGTCGAGATAAAAAGAGGCTGCGAGAACTTCCGTTCCCGCAGCCTTTCGTCTTGATTACAGCCGGTTAAAAGCCGCCGCTGGCCGGCTTATTTTGAGCCCGCCGCCTTTCCGGCAACCGTTGTCGCCGATTTGAACAGGTCCGCCGAAAGCGTGATGTCGGCACCCTTCCACGCATCGCGGAATTCGAGCCGGACCAGCCTCGCGGAGGCGTCCTTGCCCTGGCGGTCGAGCGATTCGGCAAGGCCGAAAAGTGCCCGGCCGTTACGCGGATTGCGGACAAGTTCGGCACGGTACTCGTTCTCGGCAGCGGCATATTGGCCGTCGATCATCAACGCCCGGCCGAGCCATTCGCGGATCGGAAGGTCCCAATCCGGCGGTTCGGCGTAGTTCACTTTCGCCTCGGAAGCCGCCGCCTGGCGGAGCATCGCGATGGCCGCCTTTCGGTCGCCCTTTGCCAGCGCGATCTGGCCCGCGAGGAGTTCATCACCGACCTTCATCGCCACCGTCACCGGCGTCGTGAAGAGCATTGCGGTGTCGGGGATCTTCTTCATGGTCGCCTGTAATGCTGCGAGTTCTTTCTCTGCCTCGGGAATTTTGCCGGTCTCCGCCAAAGCGATGCCGCGTGCCATGTGCCAATGAGCCGTCGTCGTCAGCATTTCAGCAGGGGGCTGCGGATATTTCATTATCTCGTCCCACTTGTGAAAACGCGTCAGCGTGATGATCGGGTACGGCATGAACATCTCGAGCATCGGCATCGGCTTTACGTTCGGGCCGACGTTCGCCGCTAGTTCGTTCGCGGCCTTTATCGCACCCGCGTAGTTCCCAGCCTCCGCCTGCGCAGCGGCCAGCATGTGGATGTTGTGGTTGTAATACATCAGCGGGTAGATGCCGTTGGCACCGCTTCGCTGGATGTAGTTCCGGTCTGCCACGATCGCCATCTCGTTGCTCTTGACGGCTTTGTCGAGATCGCCGGTCAGCAGGTAGATGTGCGAAGGCATGTGAACCAGGTGCCCCGCATTCGGTGCGAGTCCCATCAGGCGGTCGGCCGCGGCGGATGCTCGCTCGGGTGCCGGCGAGGCCTCGACGGCGTGGATAAAGTAATGGTTCGCACCCGTGTGATTCGGGTTGCGTTTGATCACGCCTTCAAGGACCCTGACGATCTCGAGCGTTCCATCGGCCGGCTTCCCGTCGAGCGACCACAGCTGCCACGGCCGCAGGTTCATCATGCTTTCGGCGTAGAGCGTCGCGGCGTCGAGGTCGTCCGGGTAGTTCTTTACAAGCTCGGCCATTGCCGCCTTGTACGCGGCGGCAAGAGCCGCGGCCGAAGCGTTCGGGTCGGCCGAATAACGCTTTGAAAGTGCGGCGATGTAGTCCTGCTCGGCCTTCGACGCCTTTGGCGCAAGAGCGATCGCTTTCTGAAGTTCGGTGTAGGCACGGGCAAACCTGTCGGTGTTCGCCGGGTCGTTATAGTTTGCACCGAGGCCTAGAGCCATTCCCCAATACGCCATCGCCATGTCGGGGTCGAGCTCGGCTGCCTGCCTGAACGACGCAACGCCCTCGTCGTGGTTGAACGCATATAGATATGCGAGGCCCTGGTCGAAATATTTCTGCGCTTCAGGGTTATTGGTGGTCACCGGATGGTGAACGCTGCCGAGGCCGTCGGCAAGCATGACGGTCCGCTTCGGAGCGTCAGCCGGCTGGGAGCCGTGGCCGTGCTGGGCGCTGACACCCTGCACCGCTGCAATAACTGCCAGAATAAAAAGAATTAAAGCTCTCATGATCTATCCTCCTTGGGCCTTGGTTTTGGCGGCCCGGTCATTAAAACCCCGCTTGATCATCAAGAACTCAAGACGCTTTGCAGCGAGAAGAGCGGACAAACATTTTTTGTGGCGCAGTCTAACACCGTTCGAGGATATGTCAATAGTTTTTCCTGCGCCATTGCCAATGGCCGGAAATCTCATTAAATTTGAATGATCTCCACATCTCAAACTCGACAATATATGAAGAAAGTATTCGCTGCGTTCGCAATTTTGTTCGTCTCCCTCGCCGCCGTCAGTGCCCAAAAGTCGTCGGGCCAAAAACCGCGTCTCGACCCTGAGATACAAAAGATGCTGAAGGAGGTCTCGGCAAAGAATATCGAGGGCTACGTCCGAAAGCTCGTTTCGTTCGGAACGCGAAACACGCTTTCGGAGCAGGACAACCCGACACGCGGCATCGGCGCGGCACGCGACTGGATCTTCGCCGAGTTCCAAAAGTTCAATGCAGAATGCGGCGGTTGTATGACAGTCGAGAAACAGTCTTTCGTTCAGCCGAAGTCGAATCGTATTCCCGAACCGACGACGCTGACGAACGTGGTCGCGACGCTGAAGGGCACGACCGACCCCGACCGAGTCTATGTCGTCTCGGGCCACTACGATTCGATGTGTTCATCGCCGACCGACGGTAAATGCGACGCGCCGGGAGCGAACGACGACGCATCGGGCACGGCTGCCGTGATCGAGCTTGCGCGAGTGATGTCAAAGCGGAAGTTCGAAGCGACGATCGTCTTTATGACCGTCGCAGGCGAGGAACAGGGCCTTCTCGGTGCCGCTTATTTTGCCGAGCAGGCGAAGCAAAAGTCGATGAACATCGAGGCGATGATAACGAACGACATCGTCGGCGGCGTAACGACGCTTAAGAATTCGCGGTTCCGCAACCGCCTCCGCGTCTTTGCCGAGGGCGTCCCGTCAAGCGAGACCGATCAGCAGGCGAACACCCGCCGCAGCGTCGGCGGCGAGAACGATTCGCCCGCTCGGCAGCTGGGCCGCTATATAAAGGAAGTCTCGGACCCGTATCTAAAGAATTTCAAGGTCTGGATAATTTACCGACGCGACCGTTACGGCCGCGGCGGCGACCACATCCCGTTCCTCGAGCGCGGCTATGCGGCAGTCCGCTTTACCGAACCCGACGAAGACTACGCCCACCAGCACCAGAACGTCCGGGTCGAGAACGGAAAACAGTTCGGCGACCTTCCGGAATTGGTCGATTACGAATACAATGCGAACGCGACCCGCGTGAACCTCGTCGCGCTCGCGTCGATCGCGAATGCGCCGGCGAAGCCGAAGAACGTCGGCATCGTGACCGGCCGCCTGACGAACGACACGGACCTGAAATGGGATGCGAACAAGGACGCGGATATCGCGGGATATGAGATCGTCTACCGCGAAACGTCGTCACCGGAGTGGACCGGCATCATTCCGGCCGGTAACGTGACCGCATTTACGGCCAAGGGAATGTCGAAAGACAACTTCTTTTTCGGCGTTCGGGCTGTGGATAAGGACGGAAACCGGAGCCCTGTCGTCTATCCGCGGCCGATGCGATAATTTTTTTCGAAAGTTACGCAAAAGTCCTGCGGCCCGTACGTCCTTCTTGGTGAAGTAGTCTTTGCACTGCCGGCGGCAGTCCCGGGAGCAAGTTTTTATGCTCGATAGCGGAAAGGTAGGGCGTTACAACATCGCCGAAAAGATCGGCTCAGGCGGAATGGGCGAGGTCTATCTTGCCGAGGACACGCGGCTCGACCGCCAGATCGCGCTGAAAACGCTTCCTCCGGATGTTGCGTCGGACTCCGAACGGATGCGGCGCTTCATGCACGAAGCAAAGACCGCTTCCGCCCTGAACCACCCGAACATCGTCACGATCTACGAGATCAACGACGAAGGCGAAACACCTTATATCGCGATGGAATACGTCAGGGGTGAGACCCTTGCGAAGGCCATCAAGTCGCGTTCGCTGACGATCGCCGAGATACTCGACATCGCAATTCAGGTCGCCGGAGCACTTGCCGCCGCCCACGAGGCAGGCATCGTCCACCGCGACATCAAACCCGACAATATCATTCGCAGGCCGGACGGGCTGGTCAAAGTACTCGATTTCGGCCTCGCGAAACTGACCGAGAACGACGGCAGCCACGACCCGGAGGCGGAGACCGTCGCGCTCCGCACAAATCCGGGAATGATCCTCGGCACGGCATCGTTCATGTCCCCCGAGCAGGCTCGCGGAAAAGTGATCGATGGGCGGTCCGACATCTTCAGCTTCGGCATCGTGCTCTACAACATGCTCGCCGGCCGGCCGCCGTTCCGCGGCGAGACGTACGTCGACGTCATCGCAGCACTGATAAACAACGATCCGATACCTCTGACCGAGATCGCCGAGGACGTTCCGCCCGAGCTCGATGCGCTAGTTCGCAAATGCCTTCGCAAGGACCGCGACGAGAGATTTCAGACGTCGCGGGAGCTTGTCGCGGACCTTTCGGACCTCCGCCGCGTGCTCGACCTTGACATTAGCGGCCGCCGTAGCACGTTCAACAGCGACCCCAACATCAACATGCGCACCCTGAGCGGGCAAGGCAACGCGAATACTTCGCTTGCACCGACCGGGGTCGCGACCAGTTCTATCAGCCGTGTGATCGCGGCGGAAGTAAAGATGCATCCGGTGCGGGCAATTGCCGCGTCTGCAATGTTGATCGCCATGCTTGGAGCAATAAGCTTCGGCATAAGCAAGTTGTGGCCGACGGAGATTCAGGCTTTTGATTCTTTGCGGTTCACACGGCTCACCAATACGGGAAACGTTGAGACCAACATGTCGGCACTTTCGCCCGAAGGCGAACTCGTCGCGTATGTAGCGAGCGAAAAGGGAATGCAGTCGCTCTGGCTGCGACAAGCGGCCGCCGAAAAACCGATCCAGGTCTTACCGCCCGCCGAGGTCAAATACGGCGGCGTCGCGTTCTCGCCGGACGGAGGAAAGATCTATTATTCAATGCAGGACCAAAGCGGGGCGAGTGCGCTGTATCAGATCCCGGTCTTTGGCGGCGAGTCGCGTCGCCTTGCCTCCGACGCTGACAGCGAGATCGCGGTCTCGCCGGACGGATCGCGGTTGGCCTATAACGTCGGCCCAATGAAAATGATGACGGTCGGGGCCAACGGCGGCGAGCCAACGCCGTTGTTCGAGTCTCGACACGGCGAGCGGCTCAACGCCCTTTCATGGGCACCGAACGGCAACTCGATCGCGGTCGCTTATTATTCGCCCGTCGATTCCCGCGACCGGCTCGGCCTGCTCAACGTTGCCACCGGCGAAATGACGAACCTTCACGATCAGCTCTGGCTTCGTCTTACCGGCGTTGCATGGAAGCGCGACGGAAGCGGCGTTTACATAAGCGCCCGCGACATGGAGGCAAACCGGTCGCAGATCTGGTTTGTCGGATACCCGTCGGGCGAGGTCTCGCGGGTCACGAACGATCTGAACACCTACGTCGGCGTCAGTGTTTCCAACGACGGCAAATCGATGCTTGCGGTACAGGAAAGCCGCAGTACGAGCCTGTACGAATTGCAGCCGGGCACGCTGGAACAAAACCGGCTGACCAGTTCGCTCGGAACGGAAGACGGCATTCTTGGCGTCGCCTGGACGCCCGACGGCCGCATAGTGTACACCGTCCGAAGCAACGGCATCCCCGACCTCTGGATCACCTCCCGCGACGGCGGCAGCAGCCGGCAGCTGACTTCTGAGTCCGAAAGCAATTACGAACCGCGCGTATCGCCGGACGGGAGGCATATAGTATTCTCCTCGAACCGGCTCGACGGGCTTAAGATCTGGCGGATGGATATTAACGGCGAAAATCAGATACGTTTGACAACGCCGCCGGGAATGCACTCCTACGCTCAATTTTCACCGGACGGCCGGTGGGTGGTCTTCAACTCGATCCTCGACGACGACAAATGCTCTATCTGGCGGATGCCGGCCGAGGGCGGAACACCCGAACGGCTGGCCGCGGATCAGGACGCGTGCCGGCCCAGGCTCTCGCCGGACGGCAGATCGATACTTTTCGTCTCCGGTTACGGGCGGCCGGATGCGCCGTTCAGGTTTGTTGTGTACCCGATCGACGGCGACGCTCCGGAGCGCGTTATGGATCTGCCGGCAATTTCCAGACGCCGCATCTTTGACTGGTCGCCTGACGGCAGATCGATCATATATGTCGACCGGCTGAACAATGTCGACAACCTGTGGCGACAGCCGCTTGACGGCGGCCCGGCGGAACAATTGACCAAGTTTGACCACGACTGGATATTCCGATTTGCGATAGCGCCGAACGGCGCGATCGCCCTCTCACGCGGGAACGAAGCGACCGACGCCGTTCTCATCCAAACAGGTTTCTGATAACGTATTGGCGCGCATAGTGATCTTAAAAGCGCGCGATGAAAGGAGAAAATATGACCGAACTAGTAAACGGCTGTACTGGACGTGCGTGCCAGTATGCGATCGTCGGCCTCGCAGAGATGATCGGCTGCACCGACGGAAACCAGGGCTGCTTCGAGGCGATGCTTTTTAACGGCGAGCCAACAAAGGTTCACGATGAGGAGCTCGAAAAGGCGACCGTTCAGATACAGACTATCCTCAAAGGACTCAGCCCCTATGCTGATGGCCGCAAATTATCTCTGCTGGCTATCGACGGTGGGTTCTTCCTCGCATGGACGAACCATGACGTCCAGATTCCCCCTGACGCTGTCGGGCAGGATGCCGACCCGGCAGAGGTAAAAGCGGCGCTGAAAATAATTTCGTAGCCACCCGTCAAAGGAACATAGGCAGCAAGAAATGAGAGCGGCCCGACGCGTACAGCAGCGGACCGCCTTTTTACGGATTTTTTCATGCCCCATGTCCATTTGCGACGAAGTCGTTCGTCTACTTGTCGAAAGCAAGCAATTGCCATAAAAATAACGACAACAAAAGGAGACGAACAATGCCTAATTTCATGCTGTTGCTGCACGAGCAGCCCGCAGATTTTTCACAATTCTCAGCCGAAGAGATCGAGACCGTCATCGGCGAATACATCGCCTGGCGGCACAAGGTCGAAGCTGCCGGACACTACGTCGGCGGCGAAAAGCTCAGCGACGAGGGCGGCCGACACCTTTCGATGAACGGCGACGGCATCCGCGTGACCGACGGCCCATACACCGAGGCGAAAGAGGTGATCGGCGGATATTTCACCATCTCGGCGGCGGATTATGAAGAGGCGGTCAAGGTCGCGTCCGATTGCCCGCATTTGAAATACGGCGGCCGCATCGAACTTCGCCGCGTCGAGGCCACCGAGTAAGTGGAGCGGCCCACACCCGAAATACACGACTCGATCGACCATCTGTTTCGCCAGCACGCGGGACAGATGGTCGCCGTGCTTGGCCGTATCTTCGGCTTCGGGCGGCTTGAGATGATAGAGGACGCGGTACAGGACGCTCTCGTCGCCGCGCTCAGACGGTGGCCGTTCTCGGGGTCGCCCGCGAACCCGCGAGCATGGCTGATCGAGGCTGCAAAGAACCGCGTTCTCGACCGGCTTCGGCGTGAGTCCAAATTCGAAGCGCCGCCGCCCGAAGAAGACACGCCGGCGGCCAGCATTAATGATGATCTCCTTTTCGAGAAGGAGATCGGCGAAGACCAGCTCCGTATGATCTTCGCGTGCTGTCACCCGGCGATATCACCGGACAGCCGCGTTGCTCTCACCCTTAAAGCAGTCGGTGGCTTTAGTGTCCGTGAGATCGCACGGGCATTTCTTTCTAACGACGAGGCGGTGGCGAAGATGCGGACGCGGGCGAAGCAGAGGCTGATCGCCGAAGGCGTACAGCTGGAAATGCCGCCGCCCGCGGAACTTCCGGGCCGTCTCGACGCGGCACTCCGCGTCATCTATTTGATGTTCAACGAAGGCTACGGAGCCTCGGCGGGCGACGACCTGATCCGTGCCGACCTTTGCTTTGAGGCGATCAGGCTGGCGGAGTTCCTCGCTCGCCATCCCGCGACCGCTTCGCCAAAGGTGCATGCCGCGGCGGCCCTGTTTCTTTTTCAGGCGGCTCGATTGCCGGCGAGGGTCGGCGACACAGGCGAGCTGATCGTCCTTGCCGATCAGGACCGCAGCCGCTGGAGCAGCGATCTGATCGCCCGCGGGCTCCGGCATTTCAGGGCCTCGGCCGCAGGCAGCGAGATTACCTCTTACCATCTTGAAGCCGAGATCGCCGCTCTTTACACGCTCGCTCCAACGCTTGCCGAGACCGACTGGCACCGCATACTCGAGTGCTACGACGCCCTTCAGCGGCGTTCGTACTCGCCGGTCGCGGAACTCAACCGCATCATCGTCATCGGCCAGATCCACGGCCCCGAGCGTGCGATAACCGAACTCAGTTCCCTCGCCGTAACCGGCGATATCGCCAAATACAACCTGTTCCACATTACCCGTGCCCATTTCCTCGAGAGCCGCGGCGACGTTACAGGGGCCTCGGAAGCACTGCGGACCGCACTTGAGATGACCGAGAATCAGGCGGTCCGCCGCTTTATCAGTTCGCGGCTCGACGCCCTGCAACCGGTAACACCCGTTTGAACTCCCTGCCCCGCCGCGTTTCATTAGCCGCCGAAATATGCCAAAATTCAGGATTACGCACTAATCGGCCTACCCCACATCCGATCTAATAATTTTCGAATGAAACGTATCCTTACTATATTTGTGTTCGCGGCCGCTTTCTGGCTGCACGACGGCAGCACCGCTGCCAAAGCAACAGTCCTCAACGCGGTCTCGCCCAACCTGGTCGTCAGCCAATTCCAGGCCGGCGGTGGAGTCGCGTTCGATGAGTTCATCGAGATCCATAACACCAGCTCGTCACCCGTAGACTTAATCAATTACAAGGTTGTGTATCGTTCTTCGGGCGGTTCAACGGACGGCATCCCAATGGCGGAATGGACGACGTCGACCATCCTGCAGCCCGGCCAATTCTATTTAATCGGAGCACAAGGCGGATACGACGGAACCACAACGCCTGACAAAACATACAACCCGACTATCCGATCGATGAGTGGCAGCGGCGGCGGGATAGCGATCCGCCAAGGTGCGACCGATACCGGCGCGATCATCGACTCAGTCGGTTGGGGTAGCGCGACCAATATTTTTGTAGAAGGTGCGGTTACGCCGATTCCCGGCGATAACAACAGTCAGGCACGCAAGGATAACGGCTGTCAGGACACGGACAACAACGCGAACGACTTTCAGAACCTTGTTCCGTCGGCACCTCGAAATTCGTCGACCACGGTCACTTGTTCCGGCGGCGGGACGACGCTTTTCGCGGCGATGAATGCCAACCCGACGAACGTGACGCCTGGCGGCACGACGCTGCTGACGGTTACGGTCGTGCCGGCCACGACGCCGCCGAGCACGAACATCACGGTCGCGGCGAACCTCCAGGCGGTCGGCGGTGCGGAGAGTCAGGCGTTCTTCGACAACGGTACGAACGGCGACCAGACGCCGGGCGACAACGTATTCTCATTCCTGGCGACGGTCGCTCCCGGCACTGCCGGCGGAGCGGCACCGATAGCCGGTGCGGCGGTCGACCTTCAGGGCCGCGTTGCTCCGGTACAGGTCGTCCTCTCGGTCAACGCCCCGCTGCCGAACGACAATCCGCTGCTGCTTGGCAATCCGAGCAATGCCACCGCCGATGTCGCAAACGAAAACAACTACCTGATGCAAAAGCCGCAGTATTCGCTCTCGTATAACCGGAGCAAGGCGACGGCGAACTGGGTAGCATGGCGGCTCGACAGCACCTGGATCGGCACCGCACAGCGGCAGGACGATTACCGGCCCGACACCACCCTGCCCGCCGGCTGGTATCAGGTTCAGGATGCGGACTATTCCGGCTCGGGCTACGACCGCGGCCATATGTGTCCGTCAGGAGACCGCACACGATCGATCGCCGATAACTCCGCGACCTTCCTGATGACGAACATGGTCCCGCAACTTGGGGCAAATAATCAGGGCCCGTGGAACGACTTTGAGAACTACACCCGAACGCTCGCCGGGCAGGGCAACGAGATCTACATCTTCTCCGGAGTTCACGGAAGCATCGGCACTATCGCTTCGGGCCAGATCGTCGTTCCGCAATATACGTGGAAGGTCGTACTTGTCCTTCCGAACGGACAAGACGACTTGCAGCGTGTCGGCAAAGGTACGCGGGCTTTTGGCATCATAGTCCCGAACTTTCCGCCGCTTAACCAGAGTTCACCGTGGCGGAACTTCAGGGTCACGGTCGACGCGGTCGAGGCTCTGACCGGACATGACTTTTTCACCGCGGTCCCGAAAAATACGCAGGAGCTGATCGAACGCCGCCGCGACCGCCAGTAGGCGGCGGCCCTTAATTCAAAGCGAAGATGCGAAACCGTACTCTTTTTTTCTTACTTTTATTGTGCTCGGCCGCTCTCACAGGCAGTGCCGTCGCACAGACGGAACTGCCGATCGCGACGATCCAGGGCAAGGCAAATCTTTCGGAATATGCGGGCCGCGAGGTGCGGGCAACCGGCGTCGTCACTGCAATAACGCGGACAGGGTTTTTCATCCAGACGCCCGACGACAAGACGGACAACGACCCGATGACGTCGGAGGGCGTGTTCGTCTTTACCCGCGAAGATCCGCCCGCTGCCGCTGCGATCGGGAACCTCGTCGCCGTCACCGGGATGGTCGAGGAGTTTCGACCGCGGCAGGAAACTTCTACGCTCTCGCTCACGGAGATCACGGTACGCGGCGGCGATGATGTCCGGGTTGTCAGCAAAGACAATCCGCTGCCAAAACCGGTAACGCTCACCGCGGACGACTTCAAACCAAACAGCATCGACCAGCTCGAGAAGTACGAAGGCATGCGGGTACAGGTCGCCGCAATGACGACCGTTGCACCGACCGGCGGCCGGGTGGATATCGCGACCTCACGTTCAAGCTCGAACGGTACATTCTTCGGTGTCATTAAGGGCAGGCCGCGGCCCTTCCGCGAGCCCGGCCTAGATGTTTTCGAGTTCGTTTTTCTCGGCGAGAAGGACCGCGAAAAGCTGCGTGCCAGTTTTCCGAAGATTGCCCTCTGGGATGGCAACCCCGAACGCATTCGCGTCGAGAGCACAGCGCAGAAAGGTGCCAGGCCGATCGAGGTTTCTTCGACGATGGAGATCAGCGGGCTGACCGGCGTTCTTCATTATTCGTTCCGCTCTTACACGATATTCGTTGATGCAGACAGCAAACACACCATCGGCGGAAAGCTGACACCGGTCGAACTGCCCGCCGCGAAAGACGATCAGTTTGCGGTAGCATCGATCAATCTTGAGAATTTTTTCGACGACGTCGACGACCCCGGCATCAAGGAAGACCTCGTGTCTAAGGAAGCTTTCGACGCGCGGCTCGCGAAGATCTCGGCCGCGATACGAAAGGCCCTTAAGAACCCCGACATCATCGGCGTTGCCGAGGCCGAGAACGCCGCCGCACTAAAACGGCTGGCGGATCGCCTCAATGCGGATTCGCTCGCCGATACAAAGACCGACCCAAAGTACGAAGCATTCGTTATCGAGGGTAATGACGGCCGCGGGATCGACAACGGATTTTTGGTGAAGACGTCTCGCGTTAAGGTTGCCGAGGTTTTACAGCTCGGGAAAGACGAAAAGTACAAGCATCCGGGAACGGGCGAATCGATCGTTCTGAACGATCGCCCGCCGCTGCTGCTTCGGGCCGTGGTCTCGGGCGGCGGCAGGTCGGTCCCGGTCACGCTGATTTCGAATCACCTCAAATCGTTCGGCGGATATTACGACCCGCGACAGCGCGACAATGTTCGGCTCAAGAAAAAGCTGCAGTCTGAATTTCTCGCGGGTGTTATCCAGCAGCGGCAGAAGGCCGACCCGAAAGAGCGCATCATCGTCACCGGCGACCTTAATATGTTCCAGTTCAACGACGGCATCACCGACCTCGTCGGGACGATCGCGGGCAAGCCGGCTGCGGCGGACGCCGTAATGCACTCATCGCCGGACGTCGTCGACCCCGACTTGATCAACCTTGTCGACCTGATCGATCAGCGTCAGCGATATTCGTACGTTTTTGACGGGAACGCGCAGGTGCTCGATCACATCCTGATAACGCAGAATCTGCGGCCAAGCCTGGTCGGGTTCGGCTATTCGCGGATCAACGCCGATCACCCGGAT
Source organism: Pyrinomonadaceae bacterium (assembly GCA_030372865.1). Classification (GTDB taxonomy): domain Bacteria; phylum Acidobacteriota; class Blastocatellia; order Pyrinomonadales; family Pyrinomonadaceae; genus OLB17. The sequence goes on along the minus strand of JAUCQE010000181.1, from coordinate 1,137 downwards.
TCGATCCGGAACGACACGACGCGCTACGAGCGGTTTTCGGACCACGACCCCGCGGTCGCGTACTTTCGCATAAACTAGCGTTGGGCGAAACCGCGATCCGTCCTTTTCGCAGCAACGACCGTGTTACAGCCGTTTTTTCTTGGAAGTGCAATTCGATATACTGGGACCACAAGGATTCACCTGTTTCCATAGACAATCCGGGTTTAATTATGAAAAAGCTAATCTCATCGTCGATGTTGGTGTGCCTTATGGCATTCGCGGTCTTTGCTCAGCAGAAAGATCTGAGCGTTGCGGGAGAAACCCGGCTGAAGAATATAAAGCAGTTGACCTTTGGCGGCGAGAACGCCGAGGCATATTTTTCGTCTGACGGTAAGCAGCTTTCCTTTCAGTCAAAACGCGACGGCCGCGAGTGCGACCAGATCTACACGATGAACATCGACGGTTCGAACGTAAAGATGGTCTCGAACGGCGAGGGCCGAACGACCTGTGCGTTCTTTATGAACAAGAACAAACAGATCGTTTACGGGTCGACGCATATGGACAGCAAGAACTGCCCGCCGAACCCGGACTTTTCGCAAGGATATGTCTGGGCGATCTATCCGAGCTATGACCTCTTTACGGTCAACGCGAACGGCAAGAACGTAAAACAGCTGACCAAGACGCCCGGCTACGACGCCGAAGCGACCCTTTCGCCTGATGGGAAGAAGATCGTTTTCACCTCAATGCGCGACGGCGACCTCGACATCTATGTGATGGACGCCAACGGCAAGAACGTAAAGCGGCTAACGACTGAGCTGGGCTACGACGGCGGAGCCTTCTTCTCGCCCGACGGCAAGCAGATCGTTTACCGCTCTTATCATCCGAAAACGGATGCCGAGAAAGCACGATATAAAGATCGTCTCGCGAACGACCTGATCGAGCCGAACAATTTCGAGATCTGGGTCATGAACGCCGACGGCACGAACAAACGGCAGATCACAAAGCTCGGTGCCGCGTCGTTCGCACCTTATTTTACGCCGGACGGCAAGAAGATCATCTTCTGCACGAACTACTTCGCGACCGACCCGCGTAAACGAAACTTTGACCTCGCGTTGATAAATGTCGACGGCACCGGCCTTGAGCGCGTGACCTATGAAG
>JAUCQE010000180.1 GCA_030372865.1 Pyrinomonadaceae bacterium | reverse complement strand
GGCGGGTACGGCCGCGATGGCGGCCACCGCCAACGGCAGCGACGGGCACGTGCAGTTCAAATTGCCCGCCGACGGCGTCAATTTCGAAGACGTTGAACGCAGCCTGATTATGCAGGCAATGGAACGGACGGACAACAACATCACGAAATCCGCAAAACTGCTCGGGCTGACATTCCGAACGCTCCAGTACCGCCTCGAAAAATTCGGCATCAAGCGCGACGGAGATGCGGGCGAAGAGACGGACGAGAGCTAGTCTCGATAATTCAAACAGGATAAACAGGATAGGCAGGATAAATATGTGGACAATCATGTTTATCCTGTCTATCCTGTTTGAATTTACCGGCGAGAAAGAGGGAACGGTGTCCGAGAATGGTCGAACAGGCTGAAACGCGAAGCACGATGAGCATTACCGGCAAAAGTGCGCTGCAGGCCCTTGGCATCGCGATCATTGGGGTGTTGTTGTTGACAGTGATATATACGTTAATGGGAGCCGTCTTCGACATGACGGCTGCCTACTTCGAAACGAACACACCCGGTAGTTTTGAATTAGAGTCGGCGTTCCTGCGTGCAATCGATTTCGTTAAAACGTTGGGGATATGTGCCGGCCCGGTGATCTTTCTATTAACTTTTGCACTGCTTCAACGGTTTCGAATTCGGTAGCCTAATCCGCCAAAAAGGAGTTCGCGATGGAATGGTTTTCAACACTTACGCTTGCACTCGGTTCAGCTTGGACCTCGGGCATTAATTTGTACGCAACCGTTTCCGTGCTTGGGCTGCTGCAGCGGTTTGGCGGGGTCAAGCTGCCGGGCGGGCTTGATGTGCTGGATAACTGGTGGATCATCGGGATCGCCGGTTTTCTTTACATCGTTGAATTCTTTGCCGACAAGATACCGTACCTTGACAGCGTTTGGGATGTCGTCCACACATTCATTCGCGTTCCCGCGGGTGCGGTCGTCGCGTACGCGGCGGTCGCGGATATGGACCCGGCGATCGTTATTCCGGCGACGCTGATCGGCGGCGGCTTCGCGTTCGCCTCGCCCGGCACAAAGGCCGCGGCCCGGATGGGAGCCAATCTTTCGCCCGAACCCGTCTCTAACTGGGTACTTTCGATCGTCGAGGACATCATTGCGTTCGTTGGCACCATCCTCGCCGTCTTCGCACCGGTCGTCATCGCCATAGTGCTTGTCTTATTCACCATTCTCTTTCTCTGGTTCTTCCCAAAGATCGTCCGCGCGATACGAAAGCTCTTCGCCGGGGTAAGGGCTTTCGTTCGCGGCGAAAATATGAGCAACATTGCACGCAAGGCAAGCTAGTCGGGAACGTTCTTGTTTCATCGGTATCTAATAGGTTCCGGAGGAAACAATATGAACAAGTCTCTGATAGCTACCCTTCTATTGAGCGGACTGCTCACGGGCTGTGCGAGTTCAGACCGCTCGTCGAGTTCAAACTCGGTCTCTTTTGGTTTATATGACACCGGCGGTTCGTCCTCGTCTGCATCGAACACCGCGACCGCCTCCGCACCGCTGACAAAACCTGCTTATCAAGAACGGGTCGAAGCCGAGAAAACAGGCAGC
>JAUCQE010000179.1 GCA_030372865.1 Pyrinomonadaceae bacterium | reverse complement strand
GCCATGGCAGCGGCGGCGTCGGGTTCGCCGTGGGTTGTGAAGACGGTCTTCGGCGGTTCGGGCAGGCCCTCGAGCCATCTCAGCACCGCCTTCCAGTCGGCATGTGCGGAAAAGCCTTCGACCTTTTCGATCTTTGCCCTGACCGGCACCCATTGCTTCATTATCTTCACTTCCTGCTCGCCGTCCTGCAGGCGTCGGCCGGTCGTGCCCGCGGCCTGGAAACCTACGAAGACGATCGTCGCGTTCTCGTCCGGCACCATCCTGATCGCATGATGCAGCACGCGGCCGCCGGTCATCATTCCCGATGCCGAGATGATTATCCTCGCCCCGCTCATGTCGTTCAGCCGTTTCGATTCGTCGCGGGTCGAGGCCGTCCGCATGAAATCGGTCTTCAGCGGGTGCTGTTTCGTCGCCAGTATGGAGGCGTATTCCTCGTCGTGCTCTTCGGTCCATTTGCCGTAAACCTGCGTCGCCTGTGCCGCCATCGGCGAATCGACGACGACCGGCAGCGAAGGTATTCGGCCCGCATCCTCAAGCTCACGCAGCAGGTATAACACCTCCTGAGTTCGTCCGACCGCAAATGCCGGTATCAGTATCGGCCCGCCGCGTTCGGCGGCCTCGTTCACGATCCGCGCCATCTGGTCGGCCGATGAGACATCGCCGTGCAAACGGTTGCCATAGGTCGATTCGACCATCAGGTAATCGCACGCCGGCGGCGGTGCCGGGTCTTTAACGATCGGCTGATCATAATGCCCGAGATCGCCCGAGAAAAGGAACCTCACCGGCTTCGCACCGTCGAGTTCTAATAAAACAAGGCTGGCACCGATAATGTGCCCCGCCACCAGAAAACTCGCCCTTATGCCCGGCAGTATCTCGACCGGAACACCGTTGTTCGGCACCGGCTGTATCTGCTTCAGGGCCGCACGAGCATCGGCCTCATCATAGAGCGGCAACGCCGGCTGGTGCCGCGACAATGCGTGGCGGTTGCGGAAATCAGCGTCTTCTTCCTGCAGCCTTCCAGAATCAGGCAGCAAGATCTTCAGCAGGTCGTTCGTCGCCCTCGACGTATAGACCGGCCCGCCGAAGCCCATCTTAACGACACGCGGCAGATAGCCCGTGTGGTCGATATGCGCGTGGGTGATTATGATCGCGTCGAGTTCGTGCGGTTGGAATGGCGGCGGATCCCAGTTTCGCTGCCTGAGTTCCGCAAACCCCTGGAAAAGCCCGCAATCGATCAGCACCTTTTTGCCATCGTGCTCGATCAAGTACTTCGACCCCGTAACCGTTCCGACCCCGCCGTAAAAGCTGATGCTCGTCATATCGCATCAAGATAGCACATATCGCCGGCCGCTGGTGAAAGCCGGTCGCCAAAATGAAAAAGGCGAGGCCCGGGACCTCGCCTTTGCATTTCTGCTTCGTAACAAGCTTACTTGTTAGCGTTGGTGTTTGCAGCAGGTGCATTAGCAGCCGGCTTAGCAGCGTTTGCGTTTGCAGCCGGAGCCGTTGCGTTCGACATTGCGTTAGCAGCGGTCTGAGCAGCGTTAGCAGCCGTGTTAGCAGCCGTAGCAGCCTGGTTAGCAGCTGCGTTCATTGCGTTAGCAGCAGCGTTCATTGCGTTAGCAGCCGCTTTGTTAGCATTTGCTGCAGCGTTGTTAGCCGTACCTGCGTCACCGCAAGCCATTCCAAGAGCACCAAGCGCGAGAAGCGACGAAAGTGCGATTACCTTTTTCATTTAAATGATTCTCCTGTCTTCTTCAAAGATTAAATTTAACCTATTTCTAACCACGGCCCGTCTTTCTTCGGACCGTTCGTCCCAAACAAAAAGCGATTTTTGGAACATTCGACAATATAGTAAGCAACCGGCGTTTAGTCAACCCCCGAAAAGCGAAAAAGTGGGCTTTTGCAAAAAGATTTTCGTACTCGAAAATCCTCTTTTTTGAGTAATTTGTAAGCGGCCGGCGGTTTCGATCGCGGCCAATTGGAAAGGGCACCTCGCCTTGCGGCCCGGTGCCCTGTTCCCTTTCAAGAAGATAAAGATCTTACTTGGTGTTTGCCGGCTTTGCGTTTGCGTTTGCCGTGTTGGCTGCCGGCGACATAGTCGGCTTAGCAGCGTTCGTATTGGTCGTGGTCGCGTTCGTGTTCGTGGTCGTCGCGTTCGTGTTGGTGGTGGTTGCGTTGGTGTTCGCAGCCGGCGTCATTGCCGGGGTCGTGTTCGTGTTGTTCGCGGTTGCGTTCGTGTTCGCTTTGTTAGCGTTCGCGTTGTTGGCCGGAGCCGCTTCGCCGCAAGCCATGCCGAGTGCGCCGAGCGCGAGGACCGACGA